>JAHWKW010000015.1 GCA_019347675.1 Actinomycetota bacterium
AGAAGCTGCAACGCTCCGCGCACCGCTCGGTGAAAGAGCTCGCCACCGACATCCTCGGCTGGATCCAGGTCTGGAACGACGACCCCAAACCGTTCGTGTGGACCAAGACCAGCGAAGAGATCCTGGGGTCGATCGGCCGCTACTGCGGCGACATACTCCAAGCAACCGGCACCGAACAATAATGCAGCGCTTCAATCGGACAGGACACTAGGTGTTCCCACGGTCGGAACCTTCCGGCAACGTCGCCGTGGCAACGTCGCCGCCACCGGAAGGAGGCAGCGGTGACCGAACTGCTGGACGGGCTACGAGCACGGCTCCTGGACAACGCGTTCCTGTTCGACGACCCGGCGGCGTACCGGGCCGGGGTGATGGACGCCTTCGACGCGCTGGCTTCGCAGCCGACGTCGCACGTCCCTGCGAGACGGCGACCGCGCTCGGACGCCACGGCACACGAAGGCGTCACGGCACCCGCCGGAGGCACCAACCGGTAGTCGACGTCAGCCGAAGCGGCCGGTGATGTAGGCCTCGGTGCGCTCGTCTGACGCCTGGGTGAAGATCGTCTCTGTGCGGTCGTACTCGACCATCATCCCGGTGCGCTCGTCACGCGCCTCATCGACCTCGAGCGTGAAGAACGCCGTGCGATCCGACACCCGCGCCGCCTGGTGCATGTTGTGCGTGACGACCACGATGGTGTACTGCTCGCGCAGTTCGCGCATCAGGTCTTCGATCTTCAGCGTGGCGACCGGGTCGAGGGAGGAGGCGGGTTCGTCCATCAGGATCACCTCTGGGGCGACCGCGATGGCCCGGGCGATGCACAGCCGCTGTTGCTGGCCGCCCGACAGCGACAGTGCAGTGGCGTTCAGCTTGCCCTTGACCTCGTCCCACAGCGCTGCATCCCGCAGCGAGCGCTCGACCAGTTCGTTGAGGTCACCCCGGAACCCGTTGATCCTTGGTCCGAATGCGATGTTGTCGTAGATCGATTTCGGGAAGGGGTTGGGCTTCTGGAACACCATCCCGATGCGGCGGCGAACCTCCACCGGGTCCACATGATCGTCGTAGACGTCGTTGCCGTTATAGATCACTTTGCCGCCGACCCTGGCGTCGGGAACCAGGTCGTTCATCCGGTTCAGGGACCGCAGCACCGTCGACTTGCCGCAGCCGCTCGGCCCGATGAGCGCGACGATCTCGTTGCGTGGGATGTCAAGGGTGATGTCCTTGACGGCGAGGAAGTCGCCGTAGTGGACCGAGAGACCCTTCAGCCGGAACACCGGGTCACGTATCTGCTGCGCGACGCTCGAGGCGCTGAGCGCCCGTTGGGGTCGCTCTACGGCAATCCGGCTGTTCTGATGGCTGTCGTCGACCGGCGGGGAGCTGCGCTCGCGGGAGTGTCCCGTTCTGGTGTCCGGTGCGTTCACGTGCACAGCTCCGTGGTCGGCGACGGGTCGGATGAGGTCGCATGGGCTCGCGTGGTCACAGCTGGCTCGAGTAACGGTTGCGGAGGACGATGGCGACCGCGTTCATCAGCAACAGCGCCGTCAGCAGCACGATGATCCCGGCAGCCGCGGCCTCGATCTCGAACCCCGCCTGGGGTCGCTTCACGAAGTCGAAGATCTGGATCGGGAGCGCCCCGAAGGGTTCCAGGAGATTCCAGGGCTCGTTGTCCGCACGGCGGCTGAAGACCGCGCCGGCTACCAGGATCGGGGCCGCCTCACCGATGGCGCGGGACAGTGCGAGGATGGTCCCCGTCAGGATTCCGGGGAGGGCGACCGGCAGCACCTGCCTGTAGGTCACCTGCCACGGTGTCGCTCCCAACGCGAGGCCCGCCTCTCGGATCGTCCTGGGCACCGCACGGATCGCCTCCCGCCCAGCCACGATGATGACCGGCAGGATCAGCAGCGACAGCGCCATGGCGCCGCTCAAGAGGCTGCGTCCGAACTCCAGCAGGTACACGAACACCGCCGCCGCCAACAGCCCGTAGACGATCGACGGGACGCCAGCCAAGTTGGCGATGTTGACCTGCATCACCCGCGTGAACCAGTTGTCCGGCGCGAACTCCTCCAGGTAGATCGCCGCCCCCACCCCGATCGGGAAGGCGATCACCGCGGTCAGCACCATCAGCGACAGCGTGCCGGTCAGTCCTGTCCGGATGCCGGTCCGTTCCGGATGACGGCTCGAGTAGCTCGTGAGGAAGTCGAGACGAAGCCGCCCGAAGCCGTCGGCGAACACGTCCACCAGCAACACCGTCAGCACCACCAGACCGACGATCGTCGCCCCGGACAGCACCACATGGAACACCTGCTCCTTCAAGGTGCGCCCGCGCGGTCGTCGAAGATCCTGCACCGCTCCGGCAGCCGTTCGACCCGGTGTGGACAGGCCCATCAGTACGCCTCACGGAAGCGGGTCACGATCCGCTGGGCGACGAGGTTCAGCGCGAACGTGAGCACGAACAGCAGACCTCCTACCGCAAAGATCGACTGGTAGGTGAGACTGCCCCGCGGCGCCTCGCCGGTCACGGCCTGCACGATGTAGGCCGTCATGGTCTGTATCTGGTCGAACGGATCGATCGTCATGGTGGGAAGGTTCCCGGCGGCGATGGCCACGATCATCGTCTCGCCGATCGCACGGCCCATCGCGAGGATCACCGCGGAGACGATGCCCGACAGCGCGGCGGGGAACACGACCTTGACGACGACGTGCCGCCTGGTGGCACCCAGCCCGTAGGCCGCTTGCCGCAGGTCGCCTGGCACCGCACTCATCGCATCTTCGGACAGCGACGCCACCGTCGGGATGATCATGATCCCCATCACGATGCCCGCGCTGGCGGCGTTGAAGACCTGAACCGTGTCCGACCCGAAGATGGATCGCAGCTGCGGGGTGACGAACGTCAGCGCGAAGTACCCGAGGACCACGGTCGGAACACCCGCCAGAACCTCGAGGAACGGTTTGAGCGTTTTGCGGACCCCGCGGCGCGCGTACTCCGACAGGTACGCCGCTGCGCCCAGTCCCAGCGGCACCGCGACCGACAGGGCGATACCGGTCACGAGCAGCGTGCCGTTCACCAACGGTAGGACCCCGACGCGGAACGACGGACTGCCAGGGTTACCGAACGGCGTCCATCGTGTATCGGTGAGGAACTCGACCACCGCGACGCTTCGGAAGAACACACTGGCCTCGACGGCCAGCACGACCACGATCGCGAGCGTCGTGACCACCGAGATCGCCGCACAGAGCCACAGGGCCCCAAGGATCACCCGCTCCCCGTTCCGCTTCCGCGAGCGAACGAGTGGCGACGGCTGACGGCGTCCCTCGTCCGGGGCCACGTCAGCGGCAGACGCCTGCGGTTGGGTTTGAGGCATGCGGTCGTTCCCTGACCACCGTGCGACGTCGCGGTCAGCCAACGGGGCGGGGCCGTGGTGGACACGGCCTCGCCCAGCGGAACCAGGGATGCTCAGCCAGCCGAGGCGATGGCCTCCTCCACCTTCTGCTTCGCGTCGGCGATCACCTCCTCCGGCGCGGGGATGTAACCGACGTCCTCGATGACCTCGTTCACCGTGTCGAGGTAGAAGGTGACGAAGTCCGCGACGTGCTCGTCGTCCAACGCCGATTCCTTGACGTAGATGAACAGTGGCCGGGTCAGCTTGTAGGAGTCGTCCTGAGCGGTCTCCATGCTCGGCTGCACACACCCGTCACCGGCGTCGTACGCGATCGCTCGGACGGCGTCCTCATTCTGCTGGAAGTAGGCGAACCCGAAGAACCCCCACGACCCTGGCGTCCCCTGCACCCCCTGGACGATGATGTTGTCGTCCTCGGAGGCGTTGAAGTCCTGCCGGGGCTCGGCGATGTCGTTGGGCTCGAGCACGGTCTCGTTGAAGAAGTCGTAGGTCCCCGAATCGGTCCCCGGCGCGAAGATGGTGATGTCCTGGTCCGGGAACTCCCGGTTGACGTCGCTCCAGTTGTCCGCCGCCTCCGGCCCCCAGAAGGTCACGATCTCGTCGGTCGTGAGGCACTCGAGCCAGTCGGTCTCGTTGTTGGTGACCATAGTCAGGGCGTCAGTGCCCACACGGACCTCGATGAACTCGATGCCGTTCTCCGCGCAGGCGTCGGCCTCCTCCTGCTTGATGGGACGAGAGGCGTTCGAGATCTGGGTATCCCCCACGTTGCAGAAGCGTTCGAACCCTCCACCGCTGCCCGAGATCGACAGGTTCACGGTGACGTCGGGCTCCTGCTGTGCGTACTCCTCCGCTATCGCGTCGGTCAACGGGCCGACGGTCGAGGAGCCGTCGATCTCGATGGATCCCGAAAGCCCGTTGCCACCACCGTTGGCCCTGTCTGCGTCATCGCCACTGTTCGCGCCGTCTGCGCGACCGGATGAGACGCCGTCGCGTGGGTTGCCACAGGCGGCCGCGAAGAGCGCCACCACGGCCAGCACTGCTGCCATACGCCAACTTCTCACGTCTCCTCCTTGACGATGTTCGGAATCGGGTGCCCCTCGGCGAAGGGTGAGCGGCTGGGCCCTTCCAGCGCCGACCACAAGCTACGGAGTCAAGATGGACAGACCCCCACGCCCCGGTGAACGGAAAGTGAAGGACGAACGAACTCCTTCACCGGTCGTCGGGCACGCTGTTTCGCAATGATTCCCATGATGCGCTTGTGGTGCATGAACGAGGTCGCCCGGTGGGGGCAGCCGGGGACGAGTTCGGTCAGGTCGTCTCGGAGATCTTCGTGATCCAGGTCGAGCAGCGCGGGCGGACACGAGACGTCGCCCAAGGTTCTCCCCAGCGTCGGAGAGACGTCGCGGACCGTTCACCTGCCATGCCTACCTTCCACGACGTCCGAAGATCCCGACCCGGAGCTCGACGCATGACCGACACCTCGTCGCGACCCGCCCCCACCGGGGGGCAGATCGATCGCCGCAGCTTCCTCAAGACCAGTGCCCTCGCCGTCGGCTCGACCGCGATGGCTGGCAGCCTCCTCCAAGGCCTGATGGCCCGAGCGGCGCTCGCAGCTGACGGCCGGCCCGTCCGCGCCGCCGGCCCCACGTCCGGCGGCTACGGCCGGCTGCGCCCGACGGCACCCGAGATGCCCGTCCAGCGCTACCCCCGCGTGAACTGGCTCGCGCTGCCGGACGGCTTCCAGTACGTCGTCTTCGGTCTCGCCGGCGATGCGTTGTCCGACCACAACCCGACGCCGAAGGCCCACGACGGGATGGCGGCGTTCCCCGCCGGCCGCGGCAAGGTGCGGCTCGTCCGCAACCATGAAGTCCGCGACCCCCTCGGGAGTCTGCCCCCCATCGGCGACAACGCCTACGACCCGACCGCCCCGTCCGGCACGACCACCCTCGAGATCGACGTCAGCCGCGAGATCCCGCGCCTCGAGCGCGACTGGGTAAGCCTCAGCGGCACCTACGTCAACTGCGCCGGCGGGCCGGCGCCCGACGGCGCCTGGGTCAGCTGCGAGGAGACCGTCGCCGAAGGCGTCGAGCCGCACGGGTACGCGTTCCGTGTTCCATCCGGCGCCAACCGGCCCACCGACCCCACCCCGCTGACCCACCTCGGCCGGTTCGTGCACGAGGCGGTGGCGTTCGACCCCCGCACCGGGATCATTCACCTGACCGAGGACTCGGGCAAGACGTCGGGCTTCTACCGCTACGTCGCCCCCCTCGGCGGTGATTACACCCGGCCGGGCGGCCGCCTGGAGATGCTCGCCGTGAAGGGTCGCCCCAAGTACGCCACCTACCGCGGCCAGAAGGTCGGCCGGTCCCTGACGGTCGCCTGGGTGCCGGTTGAGGACCCCGCCCCTGACAACGCCGACAGCGAGAGCGTCTTCAACCAGGGCTGGGAGCTCGGCGGGGCCGCGTTCGCCCGGCTCGAGGGCGCCTGGTGGGGCAACGGCGAGATCTACTTCAACTCCACCAGCGGCGGCGAGGCCGACAACGGGCAGGTCTGGGCTTACCGTCCGGCCGGCGGCTCGGACGGCCAGCTCACCCTGCTGTTCGAGTCCCCCGGCGCGGCGGTACTCGACAGCCCCGACAACATCACCGTCAGCCCGCGTGGCGGGATCGTGCTGTGCGAGGACGGCGGCGGGGACCAGTACCTGCGCGGCCTGACCCGCGACGGGCGGATCTTCGACCTCGCGGTCAACCTCGTCGACGGCAGCGAGTGGGCCGGCGCGACGTTCAGTCCTGACGGGCGGATCCTGTTCGTCAACACCCAGGGGACCACGAGAGGGCCGATACCGGCCGGTCCGGCCAACATCGGCCGGACCTACGCGATCTGGGGGCCGTGGGCGCGGGGCGCGCTGTAGGTCGGCGGCGGAGTCGGTGGGCCTCTAGCAGGAGCGGATCGTCTCCACGGCCGTGGTCGTCGCCGCCAGGCGCTCCGGGAGTGGGGCCACGCCCAGCCCGGGCCCTGTGGGGACGCGCAGGCAGCCGTCCTGGAGGACGAACGGTTCGGTGAGGTCCTCGTGGAAATAGCGGTCCGAGGCAGAAGTGTCACCGGGGAGCGTGAAGTTCGGCAGGGCCGCGAGCGCGACGTTCGCCGCCCGCCCCAGCCCGGTCTCGAGCATGCCCCCGCACCACACCGGCACGCCCGCCGCCGCGCAGACGTTGTGCACGCGCCGGGCCTCGAGGTAGCCACCGACACGGCCAGCTTTCACGTTGACGACCTGGCAGGCGCCGAGCGCGATGGCTTCCACCGCAGCCTGGGCGGAGGTCACCGACTCGTCCAGGCACACTGGCGTGCGGATACGGCGCGCGAGCTCCGCGTGGGCGCGCAGCTGCTCCTGTCCGAACGGTTGCTCGATCAGCAGCAGGCCGAAGCGGTCGAGTTCCTCCAGCCGCGCGATGTCGACCAGGCTGTAGGCGCTGTTGGCGTCGACCTGCAACGGCACGTCGTCGCCGAAGCGCTCGCGGACCGCAGCGACCGGCTCGACGTCCCACCCGGGTGTGATCTTGAGCTTGATGCGCCGGTAGCCGCGTGCCAGGTAGTCGTCGACCGCGTCGAGGAGTGCGGGCATCGACGGCATGATCCCGACGGCCACACCGCACTCGACGGCGTCGCGGACGGCCCCGAGCGCGTCGGCGAACGATCTCCCGGCGGCGCGCACTTCGGCGTCGAGCACGGCCATCTCGAGCGCGGCTTTGGCCATCTGGTGGCCGACGGTGGCACCGACCGCGGGGGCCACCTGCGCAGCGGTCAGCTCGGCGAGGTCGAACAGCGGAGGGAGCAGGAACCGGCGGATCACTTCGGCGGCGCCGTCGACGTACTCGCTGGAGTAGACGGGAGCCGACGGGGCGATGCACTCACCCCACCCCTCTTCGCCGTCGTCGCCGAACGCCCGGACCAGTAGCACGTCCCGCTCGGTCTGGGTCCCGAACGATGTCCGGAACGGCGCGACCAGCGGCATCCGAACACGGCGCAGCTCGACCGCAGTGAGCTTCACGCGGGCCGGCTAGCGGATCACCGGCAGGTCGTAGGGGCGGACGGTGGAGCGGCCGTTGGCTCTGGCCCGCTCGATCGCTTCCACCAGGATGGCCTGCACGTGGCCGTTGACGGCGTCGGGCAAGTTGCCGTCGCTGCGCAGGTCGGCGCTCTTGACGTGGTCCTTGACCCGGCTGGCGACGGTCAGGCTGGCGGGCTCGTCGACCTGCGATCCGGCAAGATCCTCCGGGCGGACCGTGGCGCGCCCGTTCTCCTGGGCCCGGTCGATCGCCCCGTCCAGCAGGTCGCGCACGCGCTCGTCGAGGGAGTCGGGCAGCCCACTGTCGGTGCGCATGTCGTTCCCCCCGATGACGTCCCTCACCTGGCTGACGGTCACGAGCTCTGCCATATCGTTCCTCCTGGATGTGCGTCCACTCCTGTGTAGCGCGCGCCTGGGCCCCCATTCGACCGGCGACACGGACCCACGTCCGTCCCGGATCGGCCCGCGGCGCCGAACGGGAGCGCGACCGACCACCAGCCAACGGTGTCGTCACCCCCGGTCGTCGCCACCGACCTCTCGCAGCACGGCCGACAGGACGCCGTTGACGTACCGCGGCGAGTCGTCCGTCGACAGCGACTTGGCCAGCTCCACCGCCTCGTCGATCACGACCGCCGGCGGGGTGTCGTCGCGGTCGAGAAGCTCGTGGACACCGAGACGCAGGATGTTGCGGTCGACGACCGGCATGCGCGCCACCGTCCAGCCCCGCGCGTGGCGGCCGATCACCGCGTCGATGTCGGGCAGGTGCTCGGCGACGCCGGTGACCAGCTCGCGGGCGAAGACGTCCAATGGCCCGGCGTGCGGGTCGCGTGCGGCGCGCTGGAGCGTCTCGGGGATGCTGCGCCGCAGCACGTCGGCTTCGTAGAGGACCTCGACGGCGCGGCGACGAGCCTCGTGCCGGGAGAGGGTCGGGCGGCGGTCATGCGCCACGTCAGGACCGCGACAGGTACTCGCCGGTACGGGTGTCGACCTTGATGCGGTCGCCCACGTCGATGAACAGCGGAACCTGGACCTCGACCCCGGTCTCCAGTGTGGCGGCTTTGGTGGCGTTCTGCACGGTGTTCCCGGCGACGCCAGGTTCGGTGTCGGTGACCTCCAGTTCGACCGAGGCGGACAGTTCGACACCAACGATGCGGCCCTCGTAGTCGAGGACGGCGATGGTGTCGCCCTCGGTGAACCAGTTGGCAGCCTCGCCGATGGCGTCCAGGGGGACGGCCTGCTGTTCGAAGGTGGTGGTGTCCATGAACATGAACAGGTCGCCGTCGCGGTACAGGAACTGCAGCTCGCGCTTCTGGATGATCGCCTGCTCGACGTCCTCGCCGGCGCGGAAAGTCTTGTCGAGCACCCGGCCGGTCTCGACGTTCTTCAGTCTCGTGCGCACGAACGCCCCGCCCTTGCCCGGCTTGACGTGCTGGAAATCCACCACCTGCACCAGCTTGTCGTCGATGATCAGCGTCATGCCGTTCTTCAGGTTGTTGGTGGAGACCATGTCGGCTCCTGCGGAGGATGGGGAGGCTGCGGAAGGACGTGTCGAGACGTCGTTGCTCGAGGTCTGGAGGGGGATCCTGGCCGAGGCTAGCACCGGCTCCCGTGGGCTTCCCGGTCGCGGTCGGCACGTCGGACGGGGCGCTCACCAAGGATGTCTCACAGCACCAGGAGTTCGCGGGGCGAGCGGGTGAGCACCTCCGGTGGGCCCTCGGCGCTGATCGCGACGGTGTCCTCGATCCTCACGCCGCCGATCCCGGCGAGGTAAACGCCCGGTTCCACCGTGACGGTCATCCCGGCCTGCAGGAGCGCGCGGCCGTCGGCGACCAGGGTGGGCCATTCGTGGATCTCCAAGCCGACGCCGTGGCCGGATGGGTGCACGAACTGCTCCCCGTACCCGGCGGCGGTGATCGGATCCCGGCACGCGCGGTCGACCGCCCCGACCTCGGCCTGTGCGGTGGCTGCGGCCACACCCGCGGCTTGTGCCTCGCGGACCCGCTCGTGCAGGTCGCGCAGTCGCGGGTGGGGGTCGCCCAGCGCGATCGTGCGGGTCATGTCGGCGTGGTACCCGGCGTAGGCCGCGCCGAAGTCGATCTTGACGAGATCTCCTGGTTCGAGCCGCCGGTCGGTCGGGCGGTGGTGGGGCACGGCGGCGTTGGGGCCGGACGCGACGATCGAGTCGAACGATGGTCGGTGCGCGCCGAGGTCCACCATCGTCCGTTCCAGGACGGTGGCGACCTGCCGCTCGGCCGTCCCGGGGCGCAGCGTGTCGAGGATGGCGACGAACGCGGCGTCGGTGATGGCACAGGCTGCCCGCAGGGCCCGCAGCTCCGCCGGATCCTTCACCGCCCGCAGCCTCTCGACATTCTCGCGGCGCGGGAGCGGCTCGAGATGGTGCATGGCGGCCTCCTGGCGGACCCGTTCGCCGCGGTCCCACGCCAGCCGGGACGCCTCGAAGGCAACGTTCGCGGCGCCCGCCTCGGCCAGCCGTTGCACCGCCCGTTGGTGCCCGCCGGCGCGCACGACGGCGCGCTCCAGTTCGGGGACCTCGACCGCCGCCTGGGTGACGTACCGACCGTCGGTGACCAACAGGTCCAGCGCCGGGTCGACGGCGACCAGCACCGCCGCGCTGGAACCGGTGAACCCGGTGAGCCAGCGCACGTTGGGCAGGTGTGTGACGTACAGAGCGTCGACGTCGTCAGCGGCGAGGCGGGCGCGTAGCCGGTCGCGGCGTGCGCGGTGGTCGACGTCGGGGAGGGTGGCGTCGGGGAGATCCGGGGCGGTGAGGTCCAGGCTCACCGTGGGGCCCCCCCGGTGGACGTTCGTGGCCCGTCCACCGCTGCGGGCGCCGAGCTGGCTGCGGGCGCCGAGCTGGCTGCGACCGCCTGCTGTGCGGCGAGCTCGACGGCGGCGCGGACGGCGAGGCGGTAGCCGAGCGAGCCCAGCCCCGCGATGCTCCCATCGCAGGCGGCGGCGATCACCGACCGCTGCCGGAAGCGCTCGCGGGCGTGGACGTTGGACAGGTGCAGCTCGATCGTCGGGATCGACAGCAGCTCCAGCGCGTCGCGGAGCGCGTAGCTGTAGTGGGTCAGCGCGCCCGGGTTGATGATCAGCGCGCTGGTGCCGTCGCTGATGGCGGCGTGGACGCGGGCGACCAGGGCGCCTTCCGCCTCGTGCTGTTCGTGGGCGAGCTCGGCGTCGAACGCGGCGGCTTCCTCCTCGGCCAGATCGACCAGCGCGGGTAGGCCCAGGTCGCCGTAGTGGTGGGGATCACGCCGGGCCAGCTGCGACAGGTTCGGTCCGTGCAGCAGCAGGATCCGCAGTTCGCTCACGCGGGGCGCTTCCTTCCTCGATGTGGCGGCACGGGCGGCGGCTTCAGCGACCGCCGCACGTCGACAGTGTCACCGACGGCGCCGCCCCGTGCACGCCGCCGGCGACCAGCGGCCCGCCATCCCCTCTTCCTGGCAGGTGGCCACATGGATGAGGTCATGCGCTGACAGGTCGCGGTAGCCACCTGCCACGTCGGCTATCCGTGTACGCCCTGCACAGATTCATGATGCGAACGTCACGTCCGGCGCGCCTCGATCTCGTCGATGGCGGCGTCGACCGCCCCGGCGGGTGGCGTCCGCAAGGTGCAGCGGGCCAGCCCCTCCAGCAGGACGAAGGTGACCCCGCCGCGGCCCTCTTGGGCCGCGTCCCCGACGATCTCGTCGAGGCGGGGACCGCCGACCGCTTTCTTGTCGCGTCCCATCGCCGCCCACACCGCGGCGCGGTCCAGCTGCGGGGCGCGCGTCGGCAGGCCCAGGCGGTCCAGGACCGCCTCGGCGCGGTCGACGAGCTGGCGCGGGGTGAGGTCGAGCAGGCACCCGAGGCGCAGCGCAACGCAGGTCCCCAGCGCCACCGCCTCGCCGTGCAGGTAGCGGCGGTAGCCGGTGACCGCCTCGACCGCGTGACCGTAGGTGTGGCCGAGGTTGAGGTGGGCGCGTTCGTCGGCCTCGCGTTCGTCGGCGGCGACCACGGCAGCCTTCACCGCGACGGAGCGGCGGACGAGTTCGCCCAGCAGGTCGGGGTCCCCGGCCAGGGCAGCGTCGGGGTCGGCTTCGAGGAGCTCGAGGATGGTGGGGTCGCGGATCAGCCCGTACTTGGCCACCTCGGCCAGGCCGGCCGCCAGCTCCCGCGGGGGCAGCGTCGCCAGGGTGGCGACGTCCGCGACGACCGCGACCGGCTGGTGGAACGCGCCGACCAGGTTCTTGCCTTCGGTGAGGTTGATGGCGGTCTTCCCGCCGACGGCCGCGTCGACCTGCGCGAGCAGCGTGGTGGGGACCTGGATCACCGCGACGCCGCGGTGCCAGGTCGCAGCCAGGAACCCGGCGAGGTCACCGACCACGCCGCCGCCCAGCGCGACGACCACGTCGCGGCGACCCAGCGGCAGACGGGCGAGCTCTGTGTACAGCCGGCCGAGCGTGGCCAGCGACTTGGCCTGCTCGCCGTCGTCGACGACGGCCGTGTGGACCTCCAGCCCGGCGCCGGCCAGCGCCGCACGGACCGGGTCGGCGTAGTGGCGGGCGACGCGGGGTTGGGTGACGATCACGGCGCGGCGGGCGCCGTCCAGCCCGGTGGCGACCGCCCCGACCTCGTGCAGGATCGCGCGGCCGACCGACACGTCGTAGCCGCGCGCCCCGAGGTCGACGCGGACGGTGGCCGTCACGGGGTGGCCTTGGCGCGCTCGTGGTCGGCGAGGACGTCGGGCTGGTCGGCCGCCCAGGCGACGACGGCGGCGGCGACGTCGGCGGGCGCGGCGGTGGCGTCGACGACGTGGTCGGCGACGTGGGCGTAGCGCGGGCCGCGGGCTGCGGCCAGCTCGGCCACCCGCCCGGCCAGGTCGGGGGTGTGCAGCAGCGGCCGGTGATCGGCGTCGCGGATCAGGCGGGCGGTGAGCGTGTCGGGCGGGGTGTCGAGGAGCACCAGCACGCCGGTGGCGCGGAGCGTGGCGACGTTGGTGTCGTCGAGGACCGCTCCCCCACCGACGCTGACGACCTGGTCGGTGCGGCGAGCCGCTCCCGCGACCGCGTCGCGTTCGAGACGGCGGAAGGCGGCCTCGCCGGCGGTGGCGAAGATCTCAGCGATCGGCCGTCCGGCGGCGCGCTCGACGTGGGCGTCGGTCTCGACCATGGCCCGCCCCAGGCGGGCGGCGACCAGCCGGGCAACGGTGGATTTCCCGGCGCCCATCATCCCGAAGAGCACGAGGTTGCGGGTCATCGCCTGTGAGCGCGGGTCATCGCTGGCCGCGGCGCGTCAGGTGCCCGGGACAGATCATCGCCGCGCGAGGTCGTCGAGGTAGGCGGACAGGTTGCGCCGGACCTCCTCGACCGTGTCGCCGCCGGTCTTCTCCAGCAGCGCGTCGGCGAACTCGATCGCGACCACGGCCTCCAGGACCACACCGGCTCTGGGCACGGCGCAGACGTCCGAGCGCTGGGTGATGGCTTCCGCCGCCTCCCCGGTGTCGACGTCGACGGTGGCCAGGGGCCGGGCCAGCGACGACAGCGGCTTCATCGCGACGCGGAGCACCACCGGTTCACCCGTGGTGGTCCCGGCCTCCAGCCCGCCGGCGCGGTTGGTGGTGCGCCGGTAGCGGCCGTCGCCGTCGCGGACGATCTCGTCGTGGGCCTCGTGGCCGGCCGTGGCGGCGACGTCGAAGCCGAGCCCGACCCCGACCCCCTTCATGGCCTGCACCGACAGGCACGCCGCAGCCAGGCGCGTGTCGAGCTTGCGGTCCCAGTGCACGTGGCTGCCCAGGCCCACCGGGAGCCCGTAGGCGATGACCTCGACGATGCCGCCGACCGAGGAGCGCTCGTCGACCGCGCGGTCGATCCGCGCGGTCATGCGCGGCTCGGCGTCGGGGTCGAAGGTGCGCACCGCGCTCGCGTCGACCCGGTCGAGGTCACCCGGGCCGGGGACCGGGGCGTCGTCGGTCACCGACTCGCCGCCGATGTCGACCACGTGGGAGATCACCGTGACGCCGACCTCGGCCAGGAGCAGCTTGGCGAGCGTGCCGACCACGGTGCGTGCCGCGGTCTCGCGGGCGCTGGCCCGCTCCAGGGCGTCGCGGACGTCGTCGTAGCCGTACTTGAGCGTTCCGACGAGGTCGGCGTGGCCGGGGCGCGGGCGGGTGAGCCTGCGGCCACGGCCGGTGTCGGCGAGCGCGTCGGGGTCGTCGGGGGGGTCGGGCGACATGGCCTCGGCCCACTTGGGCCACTCGGTGTTGCGGATCACGACCGCGACCGGGGATCCGAGCGTGCGGCCGTGGCGGATCCCGCCGAGGATCTCGAGGCGGTCCTCCTCGAAGCCCATCCGTGGGCTGCGGCCGTAGCCCATCCGCCGGCGGGTCAGCTCGCGGGTGAGCGCGTCGCGGCTGACCGTCAGACCGGCGGGCAGACCTTCACAGATCGTGACCAGCGCCGGTCCGTGCGATTCGCCTGCCGTGAGGTACCGCAGCCGCCGCACACCGCCTCCCGCTGACCGACGGGGCGAGGGTAGCGGCGGCGGACCTGGCGTTCGGTCAGCGTTCCTGCCAGCGCTTCAGCGTGAAGACGCTGTTACCCAGCGTCTCCAGCGACGCGTCGAAGTGGAACTTCCATCCACCCACGTTGTTGATCTGGTCACAGATCAGCGATCCGTACACCTCCGCCTGGGCCGAACCGGGGTTCCCGCAGTGAGCGTCAACCCCGTAGACAGCACCACCGAAGTAGGAGCTGGGAGCGTTCTGCTGGAACTCGGGTGTGGCCGGCGACGCCACCTTGTGGTCCTTGACGAGGTAGATCTGGAGCGCACCGGCGATCGGGGGATTGCCCGAGGTGCCGGGGCAGTCACCGAGACCGAGCAGGTTCGGTGAGGGCAGCGCAGAGCAGTTGACCTTCCGCGCCGACGACGCACCCGAACCCGCCAGCTCGACCCTCCCCGTCGCCACGATCACGACCGGGTTGTTGACCATGTCCGTCGCGTCGGACCCGGGGGCCAGGGTCGTGTCCCGCCCGAAGGTCACGTTGTTGTAGCAGTAGTACCCCGGTTCGAACGTGTTGTCCACATGGCTGCCCTGCGGCGGCACGACCCTGGGCTGGTTCAGGGTGTTCCCCGTCGTCGTGGCGACAGTAGCCGTCACGGGTGACAGCTCCGTGGGCCCCGAGGTCGTGTTGTCGAAGTTGGGCAGGGGCCGCGCGTCGCCGCAGGCCGCCAACTTCTCGCGTAGTGCCTCGGCGGTGGGGCTGAGGACCCGTTTCTCGTTGATCGTCTGCGTGTACGGACCGTAGAAGCTGTTGGCTGGACGCACCAGCGCCTCGGACGCACAACCCCGCAGCTCGGGAGGGTCGTAGCCGGGGACGGCGCTGGCACTCGTGCGGGTCAGACCGATCACCCCGTTGCCCTTGCAGCGCGCAGTGAACTGGGTGGCGTGGTCCTGGTCGGGCTTCCAGTCCCACAGCTGGATGCCGTCCAGCGTGCTGGAGCTACCACCGGTGTCGATCACGTTGTTGGAGCCCACGAGCCCCAGCCGCCCGGGGCGCGGCCAGTGCGTCGGGTTGCCGTCGGCGCCGCTGTTGAAGGTGTCGGACACGTTGTTGTTGGAGAACCCCGCGAGGAGGTTGCCGAAGGCGCTCGCGAAGAAGCGCCGGTTCTCCTCGACCGTGGCGACGACACGGCGGGACTTGCCGTTCAGCGTCCCCTCGGCGTACACCTCCCACTCGCGGGTGTCGCCGATCCGCTCGGCGTACCACGTGAAGGATGCGGCGCCGAGCGTTCCGGCCACGTCCCCTGTTGCCGGCAACCGGTCGCCATCAGGCCGGAACGAGGCGTTGAGCTGGTACAGCGCCTGCTGGACGCCGGCATCGGCGGCCTGGATCACCGCTGTCCAGTCGCGGTCGGCTCGGGCGCTGCGCTGACCCGCGATCGTGGTCGACGTCACGATGGTGATCAGGGCAGCCACCACGATGGAGGCCAGGAGAGCCAACGGCATCGACCCGGACTCGTCGCCGCGGTGCGCCCACGTGCTGCGCAGGGTTCGGCGGTTCACGCTTTCGTCCTCTCGGCGTTGCGGAGATCGACCACTGTGGAGACCACGAGGTCCTTCTTCCGCCCCGTCTGGGGGCGGGTCAACGTCACACGCACCCGTGTGACCTTCTCGGCGCTCGCGACGTTGGTTGGCGGTGGCACCTCGGTCCCCGCCGCGTCGAAGTAGCGGAACATCACCGCGGTCGGCGAGGCACCTTCGACGAGGACCGTACGGGGAAGCGCTGCCGGGGGCGGCTCGGACGCGGCAGGCGACGTGCAGGCGTTGGGGATGGTGGACGATCCCAACGGTGCCGGCGCCGGCGTCAGGGGTCCCTGCGTGTACTGCACCAGGTTGCCGCCCTCGATGCGGTAGATGTACCGGGTACAGACGCCGTTGCGGTAGATGCGGACCTGTAGCCGACGTTCGCCGGCGGTGGCGTTGCCCTCGATGGGATCAGCAGCACGGATCTCACGCCCCATCCGCTCGGCCGCGACCTTCAGCGCGGCGGTCGTGTGCGTCTGGTCGTTCACGAAGTCGGTGCTGCGGTAGCCCGAGATCAGGCCACTGGCTGCCACGGCACCCACGATGCCGAGGATGGCGACCGTGACGATGACCTCGATGAAGGTGATGCCGGCCTGTCGATCCGTGGTGCTCCGCCCGATCACGGGCCCCGTCCTCACGCGCATGTCAGGACCTCCACACGGTGTGGCTTGAGCTCAGCGGGAGTCGGTGTGCGGAAGGTCTGGACGTTCAGTGTCCTGGTCTTGTCCTTGATCACCCAGGTCACCGTGACGTCGACGCGCAGGTAGTCCTTCGTGCCGTCGGTCGTGGCTGTGATGGCACTGCCGTTGCAGGGATCGTTCACCCAGGTCAGTGCGACCGTGGGGGTGTAGGTCACGCCCTTGCGCACGACGGCCGGGTAGCTCGGGTTGACCGGCGTTCCGGTGGGCACCAGGGTGGTCCACCGCTCGTCGCGGATCCGCTCGACGACCTCGTTCGCGAACTGGTTAGCCGCGACCTGACCGTTGGCGCTGGTGGTGCCCGCGATGCTGGCGACGCTGGACGCGGCCATGGCCGCCAGGACAACAGCCAGGATGACCGTCGCCCAGAGCAGTTCGACGAGCGTCACGCCGTCTTCAGGCGACGTGCGCTCACGGATCGTCGCGAGCATGCTGACTCCAACTCGAGGTGCACTGGACCCTGGGTCAGTTCTCGGCTACCCGGCACCGGGAGTTGAGTCTTGGGTTGCTGCGCTGGTGCTACTTCAGGACACGCTCGCCCTCGCACAGCGTGAACGCGTCGTCGCCGAACAGCAACGTGATGCACGGCGGGTCGATGCTCAGCACCCGGAAGTTGTCGGCGAAGGTGTCGCCCTCCCCGACCTCGAAGGCCCGGCCGTCGACCTGCACGACGGCTCGCTCCCGGCCGTCCTCCGCGAACACGTCGATGAGCACGACGTCGCGGCCCTCGACTCGGGCGCGGTCTCCGTCCCCGTCTGCGGGAGCACCGTCGGTCGGCGCGAGCGTCCCGGTCGGTGTCGGTGTCGGCGCACCGGGCGCCCCCGGAGCGCCTGGCGCGCCCGGAGCTCCAGGCGCTCCGGGACCGGGGGCGCCCGGACCAGGCGCCCCCGGAGGGGGTGCAACCGCCGGGCGGACGGGTCGGAACGGGTCCCGTGACAGGACGAGCTCGAAGGTCTCGATGGGCAGGGCCTCGCCCTGCTCTGGCTCGGTGATCTGCGGCGACGGCGTCCCCGCGGGGACTTCTGGCTGACCGTCCGGGGATGGCGTGGTCTGCGGGCCTGCCACCGGCACGACCGGCTCCTCCTCTTCCTCGTCCCCGCCGAGCAGCGGCGACACCACGAAGAACCACAGCAGCGCGAGGACCACCACCGCGGCCACCACGGCGAGGATGGCGACGACAGTGCTGCGGCGACGCTCGACGACGACCGGCTCGCTCATGCGGCCGCTCCCTCCCCCGGCGTCTCGTCGGCCGCCGGCTCGCCGTCCGCCTCCCCATCTTCGCCACCGGGACTCGGAGTTGGAGTCGGGGCCGGCTCCGGCGGGACCGGCAGCAGCGCGTACATCGTCCCGGTGATCGTCGCGGTCAGGGTCGGATAGCCCTCTTCTTCAGCTTCGGCGACGTTCAGGGACGTCCAGATGACACCGCGGGGGGAGATCGCCGGGTCCTCGATCCGCCGCAGGAAATCGACCAGCTGGTAGTACCCGCCTGACGCCTGCATCGCGAAGGTGATCGCAGCCAGACCCGGTTCGGCGTCCTCCACCTGTTCCGGTCGCGTGGGGTTGACCGCGACGAGGGTGGTGCCAGACTCGTCTGCCGCCAGCACCAGTTGCCGCAGCGCCGCCGGTACGGCCAGATCGCGGGGGACGACGGACTCCGCAGCGACGATGGCGGCCTCCACCTCCGGGGCGTTGCGGCGGATCTCCTCCAGACCGGCGATGCGCGCACGCAGTTGCTGAGCCTCGGCCTCGACCTGCTCCTGCTGCTCACGGGCGGCCTGGATCTCGTCGCTCTTCGGCCTCCACAGCAGGAAGTAGAAGGCCACCAGGACGACGAGCGCGATCAGAGCGCCCACCAGCGCCGTGCCGCGGGTCATCGCAGCTCCTCCGGTAGCCCCTCCACGTACCGCCCGGTGAAGATCTCCGGCCCGAGATCGGATTCCACCGTGAAGACCGTGATGCCCTCCTCGTCGATCTCAGAGCCTGTGACGAACACGTTGAAGAACGCCGCGATCTTGTCGAACTCCAGCAGCAGCCGTTCCACGCCGGGCGCGTGACCGCGGAGGGTCTCGCCGGCTGCGGCCAGCGTGCCGAAGGATGGCCCGCCGAAGTCGAACGGTCCCTGCTCCAACGCTTCCTGCGGGATCGTCACGGTCAGCGACGTCAACGCGGAGTCGGTGGGCATGACGGCGGCCACGTCCTGGAGGATCCCGCCCAGCGAGGTCTCCGGCGCCATCACGGCGGTGAGGAGCTCGATCGTCTGGGTGCGTCGCTGGTCGAGCTCCGCGTAGGCGCTCAACTCTGTCACCTCGGCCTGGAGCTCGTCGCGCTCCGCTTCGGCCGCTTCGAGCTCTCCTCTGGCGGCGTTGAGACGAGCGACCTGCAGTGCGTACAACAGCCCCAGGACGACCAGGAACGCGATCCCCGCGAGGACCAGCAGGAACCGCGCACGCCGAGCGCGTTCGCGGTCTTCGGCCTCGCGTGGGAGGAGGTTGACGCGCGAGCTCACTCCAGACCCCCCAGCCCGAGCCCGATCGCTGTGGCCAGGAGCGGCTCGACCTCGCGCAACTGGTCGGGCCCGTAGGCGCTGCCACGGGCGGGAGCGGCCTCGAACGGTCTGCCGCGATCCACCGGCACGCGCAGCGCGGTGGACAGCCGGTCGGCCAGTCCGGGGAGCTTCGAGCCCCCACCGGAGATCATCACCCGGGTCACCTGGGCCGCTCCCGTCTGGGCCAGGAAGTAGTCGAGCGAGCCACGGACCTCGTCGACGAACTGGTTGACGCGGTCCTCGATCACCTGCACCGCTGTGGCGTCACCGCCGGTCAGGCCGGCCTGCATCTTGGTGGCCTCAGCGTCCTCGGTCGAGACCCCCAGGGAGGTGCCGAGCGCGTCGGTGATGTCGCCCCCGCCGAGCACCAGGATCCGCACGAAACGGGGGATGCCGCGCTCGTGGACGATGATGTTCGTGACACCGGCACCGATATCGACCACCATCTCCGCGCCGGTGGCGGTCTCGGGATCCGGGACCACGGCACGGAGCACCGCGAAGGCGTTGAGGTCCACACCGACCGGGCGGAGTCCGGCGCCCTCGACGACCGCGACGTGGTCGCCGATCGACTCACGCTGAGCCGCGACGAGCAGGATGCGCATCATCCGCGCTCCGCCCTCGCCGGTGAACTCCTCGAGGCGCTGGAAATCCAGCTCGGCTTCCTCGACGGGGATCGGGATGTACTCCTGCACCTGGAAGCGCAGCGCCGATCGCAGCTCGCGCTCCTCCATGTAGGGCAGGTCGATCTGGCGGACCACGACCCGCTGGTTCGAGACGCCGAGGTGGACCCGTTTCTCGCGGAGCCCGGCGTCCGACCACAGCTGCCGGACGGCCGCGGTGACCGTGTCGCGCTCCACGATCTCTGCCTCGCGGACGGCCCCCCTGGGCAGCGTCACACCCCCGAAGTTGGTCGTCACCGGCTGGCCACGTTCACGCGACACCTGCGCCACGTGGACGGCGTGGGTGCCGATATCCAGGCCGATCGCTCCTCTCCTGGCCACCGTCCTACCCCTGCTCAGCCTGCACGGAGCCAGCCTTGAGGTAGGCCGCGAGGTCCTGTTGGCGGACCCGGTAGTTCTTGCCCACCCGCAGGGCCGACAGCTGGCCGCGGCGGATCAACCGGTACACGGTCATGTTCGACACCCTCAGCTCGGCCGCGACCTCGCTCACGGTGAGTAGACGCTCACGCTCGTCACCCCGGCTCCGCTGCCCCATCGGTTCCCTCGTCCCCCTACCGGCCACGCCCGGACGGTCGACGGCGTCCCGTGCGCGGCCGACCTGGATAGCCGTCCGCAGCGTCGCCGCCTACGTGCTCTCCGCCGTTCGCGTGCCTCATCTCTAACGGCACTTGACACCTGTAACACCATCAACAACAACAGTCAAGGGGAACTTTCGACACATGAGTGCTCAACTCTTGAATTACACCACGGTCATTTAGGGTGTCAGGCGAGGCCGAGCCAGGTCCGCAACACCGCGGCCAGAGGGTCGCCGGCGAGCATCGCGACGAGGGTGCCGATGGCGAGGTAGGGGCCGAACGGGATGCGGCTGGCCAGCCGCGCCCGGCCGGCGGCCATCAGGATCGCGGCCACGACGACGGCGGCGATGACGGTGGCGTACAGGCCGATCGCGACCTGCCACCCGCCGAGCCAGCCGAGGACCAAGCCCAGCGAGAAGGCCAGCTTGA
This sequence comes from Actinomycetota bacterium, assembly GCA_019347675.1. NCBI lineage: Bacteria > Bacillati > Actinomycetota > Actinomycetota bacterium. Next base: position 20,475 of record JAHWKW010000015.1, read on the forward strand.
CGTCGCCCATCCCCATGCCCGCCTGGCCTCGCAACGTCCGGAAGATCTCGCTGAGGAGGAACATCCCCCCAGGGAGCGCGAGCCCGACGAGGACCGCACGGCGCAGATCGCTCCACTGTCCGCTGAGCGCCGCAGCTGCAACCAGAAGCGCCAGGATCACCGGTGTCAGACGGTACGTGAGCTTGTTGGGGATGATGCGGTGCTCGAGGTCGATGACCGTGGCAACGACCAGTGCCCACCCGATCACCAGGAACGCCGGTAGCGCCCACGTCAGGCCGTGGACGGCGGCGAGAAGCGCCCAGATGACGCCGACCAGGAGCTCGACCACCGGGTAGCGCCACGAGATCGGCTCACCACAGTTGCGACAGCGGCCGCGCAGGGCCAGCCACGAGACGACCGGGATGTTGTCGTAGGGCTTGATGTCCGTGCCGCATGCAGGGCACCGCGAGGTGGCCGGACGGAGGACGGATCCTTTCCGGGGCCATCGGTGGATCGCGACGTTCGCGAAGGACCCGAGGAGGAGACCGAACAGGCCGGATAGCGCGACAACCGGCCAGCCAGCGACGTTCATGAGGACGAGTGTAAGTGTGCCATCCGTCGGGAACGCCAAGCGGGGCGGCCCTTCAAGGGCCGCCCCGCGAGGAGTTGCTTGCGTAGAGCGAGGAGTTGCTTGGTAGAGCTACGCGCAAGCGTTTGCGGCCGGCTTGCCGACCGTGCTGTTGAGGTGGAAGTCGACGCTACCTGCGGCGCCGAGCTTGGCGTGGTCGGCGTTGAGGCAGTAGACCGTCGTGCTCGCGGCCGGGGTCGCGGCAATGGTCACGGTGACGCCGTCGGAGGTCTTGAACGTACCGGCGTAGTTGGCGTACGAGCCGGTGTCGTTGAAGTGTTCCTCCATGACCACCGCAGAGTTGCGGAGGTCGGACTTCGCGGCGCTCTGCCACGCCTTCTCACGCTGGTTGAGGAACGTGGGGATCGCGATGGCCGCCAGGATGCCGATGATGATGACGACGACCAGCAGCTCGATCAGGGTGAAGCCCTCTTCCTCGCGGGCCTCGTGGATCTTGCGGATCATGCGACTACCTTTCGGTTGTTGTTGTTCGCTCCTGTGACGAACCGCCGGAACGAACTTCCCGTGCCCCCACAAGATCCGCTCCCGCGGTCCTGTGCGAGGCAGCCCGGCTGACCTTCCCGGCTTCCGCCGTGTGGGCCCCGTGGCTTTGCGTCCCCACCTCCCGGCGGGTTTGCCTTGAGACTCGCACTGCGGCTCGTCACGTACATGTTCGGCCGTGACGGCGGGCAGCTTTAGCGGTGGATCACCACAAGTTCGCGATCTGGGCTGTCGTTCCAGACCAGCGACCGGCCGTGCCACGGGCAGGGAGCCGGACGTCTGGCCACACCAGCGGCACGAGGGCCGGACGCAGGAGTGGCGGCCCCTGACAGGGGCCGCCACCCACAGTGCGCGACGAGAGCGGTGCCGCTACTCGACGAGGTCGATCACCTTGAAGATCGGCATGTACAGCGCGATCACCATGCTCCCAACGATCCCGCCGAGCACCGCGATCATGATCGGCTCCATCAGCGCCGTCAGCGACTCGGTCGTCGACTCGATCTCCTGGTCGTAGAAGTCCGAGACCTTCTCGAGCATCGTGTCGACCGCGCCGGTCTCCTCGCCCACCGCGATCATCTGCACGACCATCGGCGGGAACGTGTCGTGGTTGGCGAGCGGAGCGGCGATGGACTCACCCTCCCGGACCGACTCCTGCACGTCCTTGACGGCGTTGCCGATGACACCGTTGTTCACGGTCTCGGCGGTGATCTCCAGCGCCTGGAGGATCGGGACGCCCGCACGCAGCAGCACCGAGAGGTTGCGGGCGAACCGCGACAGCGCGATCTTGTGGAACAGCGGGCCGAACACGGGCACCTTGAGCTTGAGGCGGTCCAGCTGGTACCGACCCTGTTCGGTCGCGCGGATCCGCTTGAACGCGAACCAGAAACCGGCCGGAGCCACGATGAAGGTCACCAGCCCCGCCAAGCTGGACACGAAGTTCGACGCCATCATCAGGATCTTCGTCGGTGTCGGGAGCTCACCGCCGAGGTCCTCGAACATGCCGGCGAACACGGGCACGATGAACGCGAGCATCACACCGGTGAGCAGGATGGCCATGATCAAGACGATCACCGGGTAGGTCATCGCCGACTTGACCTTGCTGCGCAGCGCGACCTCCTTCTCCAGAGCCTCGGCGATGCGCAGCAGGACCTGGTCGAGCATCCCGGCGGTCTCGCCCGCCCGGACCATCGCGATGTACAGGCGCGGGAAGACCTTGTCGTGCTCGGCGAGCGCGCCCGACAGCGACTTGCCGGCCTCGACCTCCTGCCGGATCTCACGGACGATCTCCGCGAGCCTCTTGCTCTCGGTCTGCTCGGCCAGGATCGACAGCGCACGGATCAGCGACAGACCGGAGTTGATCATGGTGGCGAACTGGCGGCTGAAGATCGCGAGGTCCTTCAGCTTGACCTTGTTCCCGATCCCGGGGATCTTGATCTCGGTCTGCATGCCCGAGGTCTTGACCTGCTCGACGTTGACGGGCGTGTAGCCCATCTGACGCAGGCGCGCGACGACCGCCCCGGAGCTGTCGGCCTCGAGTTGGCCGCTGATCAGCTTCCCGGCCCGGTCGCGGACCTGGTAGGTGTACTGTGCGGTGGCGGTCGCCATGGTGGTTGACTCCTTGCCTGTCAGCCGCGGCCGGCCAGGCGGTTGAACTCCTGCACTTGGCTGCACTTGGAGAGCGCTTCTTCGTAGGTGACCTTGCCATTCTTCACGAGCGTGGCCAGCGACTGGTCCATCGCGACCATGCCGTGCTGGATGCCGGCCTGGATCGAGGAGTAGATCTGGTGGGTCTTGCCCTCGCGGATCAGGTTGCGCACCGCCGGGGTCGCCATCATGACCTCGCAGGCGACCGCGCGGCCTTGCCCGTCCGAGGTCTTGAGCAGCTGCTGTGAGACCACCCCCTGCAACGCCCCGGCCAGCTGCACCCGGATCTGTTCCTGCTGGTGCGGCGGGAACACGTCGATCACGCGGTCCACGGTCTGGGGTGCGTCCTGGGTGTGCAGGGTCGCGAACACCAGGTGGCCGGTCTCCGCTGCGGTGAGCGCGATCTGGATCGTCTCCAGGTCGCGCATCTCCCCGACCAGGATCACGTCGGGGTCCTGGCGCAGCACGTGCTTGAGGGCGTGGTTGAACCCGTGGGTGTCGGTCCCGACCTCACGCTGGTTGATCACCGACTTCTTGTGCCTGTGGAGGAACTCGATCGGGTCCTCCACGGTCATGATGTGCACCGCTCGGTTGATGTTGATCAGATCGATCATCGACGCGAGCGTGGTGGACTTGCCCGACCCGGTCGGGCCGGTGACCAGCACGAAGCCGCGGGGCAGGTAGGCGAAGTTCGCGACCTGCGTCGGCACCCCGAGGTTCTCGAGCGGCTTGATCTCGAAGGGGATCACCCGCATCACCGAGCCGAGGGCGTCGCGCTGCTGGAAGATGTTCACGCGGAAGCGCGCCTTGCCCGGGACCGAGTACGACAGGTCGAGCTCGAGGTTGTTCTCGAACGTCTCACGCTGCTTGTGCGTGAGGATCGCGTAGAGCAGCTTGCGCAGCTCGGTGGGCTCGAGCCTCGGGTAGCCCTCCAGCGGGGAAAGCTCGCCGTGCAACCGGATGGTCGGCGGGATGCCGGCGGTCAGGTGCAGGTCCGAGCCACCCGAGTCGACGAGCACCGTGAGGAGCTCGTCGAGGTCCAAGGCCGTCGTCTCCTCGGACTCGACCAGGCGCACCACCGGTGGCGCCCCGACGTTGGAGACGGTGCCTCCTCGGTCGTCGCCGACCGCGACCGCCGCGTCCTGCGCGCCGGCCTGGCCGACCGGCAGGTGCGCGATCGCGGCGAGGATCGCCCGGCGGGTCGACAGCGCCAGCTGCACGCGCATGCCGGTCTCCGCCTGGATGCGTTCGCGGGCGGCGCCGTTGTTTGGGTCGGCGACGGCGACGACCAACTCGTCACCGTCGCCGAAAGACACGGGAACAGCGAGGACCTCCTCCGCGACGGCGCGCGAGACCATCTCGGCTGCCAGCGGGTCGAGGCCGTCGCGGTCGAGGTCCACGAACCCCAAGCCAAGCTGCTGGGCGAGGGCGCGGACCAGGTGAATCTCGGAGACGAAACCGAGCTGCACCAGCGACTTGCCGAGGCTGGTGCCACGGTCACGGCGGTGCTGCTCCGCGCGATCGAGCTGAGCGGCGTCGATGACGCCCTGATCCAGCAGGATCTCTCCGAGCGCCTTGGCCATCACGACTCCTGTCCATCGCCCCGCGAGCGCGGGCCTCGTAGTGGACCGTTCCAGGGGGGTTCTCGGACGTTGCGGAGGGCTTCTGAAGGGCGCCGTCAGACGACGACCCGACCGATCTCCTCGATGGTGGTGTCGCCCTGCATGATCTTCGCCAGGCCATCCTGGCGGAGCCTGGCCATGCCCTGGCTCACCGCGACCCGCATGATCTCGTCCGACGAGGCGCGCTCGACGCAGAGCCGCTCGATCTCCTCGGTCACCGCCATGACCTCGTGCACGGCCAGACGACCGCGGTACCCGGTCTTGCCGCAGCGGCTGCACCCCGCGGCGCGGAAGACCTCGGGCCTGGCTTCGACCACGTCCTCGGGGAAGCCGGCCTCCTTCAGCGTCGCCGGCGTGGGGGTGTAGGGCTCCTTGCAGCCGTTGCACAGGCGCCGCGCCAGCCGCTGCGCGAGCACGCAGTCGACCGCGGAGCCCACCAGGAACGGCTCGATCCCCATCTCGGTGAGCCGCACGATCGCCGACGGGGCGTCGTTGGTGTGCAGCGTGGTGAGGACGAGGTGGCCGGTCAGGGACGCCTCGACGGCGATCTGGGCGGTCTCGCGGTCACGGGTCTCGCCGACCAGGACGATGTCGGGGTCCTGACGCAGGATCGACCGCAGCGCCGACGCGAACGTCAGTCCGGCTTTGACGTTGACCTGGACCTGGTTGATCCCGCCGAGCCGGTACTCGACCGGGTCCTCGGTGGTGATGATGTTCACCTCGGGCCGGTTGAGGATGTTCAGCGTCGCGTAGAGGGTGGTGGATTTCCCGGACCCGGTCGGGCCGGTCACCAGCATCATCCCGTAGGGCTTGCGGAACGACGTCTCGTAGCGCTCGTAGTTCTCCGGGAGGAAGCCGAGGTCCTTCAGCTCCAGCAGGACAGAGGACTTGTCCAGGATCCGCATCACGACCTTCTCGCCGTACACGGTCGGCAGGGTCGAGACACGCAGGTCGATGGCCTTGCCGCCGATCACCAGACCGATGCGCCCGTCCTGGGGGATGCGCCGTTCGGCGATGTCCATCTCGGCCATGATCTTCAGACGGGAGATCACCCCCGACTGGATGCTGCGCGGGCTGCGCATGACCTCGTGGAGGACGCCGTCGATGCGGTAGCGGACCCGGATCTCCTTCTCGCCCGGCTCGATGTGGATGTCGGACGCCCGGTCCTGCACCGCCTGGGTGATCAGCAGGTTGACGAACTTGACGATCGGGGCGTCTTCGACGACGGCAGTGACCTGGGAGAGGTCCTGCTGCTCTTCCTCGGGGGCAGCATTCAGGTCGGCGGCGAGGACGTCGCCGATGTCGTCGCTCATCCGGTGGTAGCGGCTGATGGCCTGGGCGATGTCCTGGCGGGTCGCCACGATCGGGCGGATGTCGTAGCCGGTGGCCGTGCGGATGTCGTCGATGGCGAAGACGTTGGAGGGATCGCTCATCGCCACGACGAGCTTGCCGTCCTCGAAGCCGATGGGCAGGGCGTTGTACCGCTTGGCCACCGCGTCGCTGATCAGCGACACCGCGCTTGGATCGACGTCGATCGCGGCGAGGTCGACGAACTCCATCCCGATCTGCTTGGACAGCGCGCTGACCAGGTCCTGTTCGGTGACCAGCTTGCGGTCGATCAGGATCCGGCCCAGCGACTTCCCGAGTCGCCGCTGGTCTTCCTCGGCGTCGCGCAGCTGCTCGGGAGAGATCAGCCCCTCGCCCAGCAGGACCTGTCCGAGCTGCCTCATCGCTGTCCCGCCTCACCGACGAGCGTCGGTCCCGAGGACCGCACGACCTCGCGGACGGTCTCGAGCAGGGCCACCACGACCTCCTTCACGCTGTCGCGCTCGCGGACGTCGGACGCCACCACCCGCACGTCCGACGGCAGCCGCAGCCGTTCGCGCACACGGGCGGCGTACGCGTCGGCGTCGTCACCCGCGGGCACCTTGTTGACCGCGACCACGTAGGGAACATCGGCCACGTCGAGGAAGAACTTCAGGATGCGGGCGCCTTCGTCCAGGGATGCGTCCCGCTGGGCGTCGACCACGAGGACGAAACCGAGCATCCCCTCGGCGAGGATCTCCCACATGAAGTCGAAGCGCTCCTGTCCGGGCGTGCCGAACAGGTACAGCGCCAGGTCGCCGCCCACGGTGATCCGCCCGAAGTCCATGGCGACGGTCGTCTCGGACTTCAGCGCCCGGGTGTGGTCGCTGATTTCGCGCTCGGTGGACAGCACCGTGATCTCGGAGATCGTCCGGATCAGGGTGGTCTTCCCCGCGGCGAACGGGCCGGCGACGACGATCTTCAGCGTCCGGCCCTTGCCTCCTCGTGCGCGGTCGCGGCGGATCATCTACAGCGCCTTCACGCCCGCGATGAGGCGGTCCAACGTTTCCTCGTCCAGGTCCGGATCGGTCGTGATCCGTCGTTCGGTTGCTGGGGCGAACCGCTTCGGGCTGGTCGGGCCGGTCGAGCCGCCGACATCAGCCGACTCGGACGCCGATGGGACCGCCGTGGGGCGCGCCTGGAGCGGTCCGGGGGCGCGCGGCGGCGCCTCGGCCGGGGGCGTGAACGTGCCAGCTGGTCGCGGTGAGGTGCCGGCGGCACGCGGAGAGGCCTCGGCCGGGCGGAGAGGGGTCGCGGGGCGCGACGGCTCGTCGGGCGCGCGCGGGGCTGAGGCGAGGCGGCGCTGGGGCGCCGGCTCGAAGGCTGCTGCGCCCTCCTCGAGCTGGCGGATCAGTTCGACCTCGTCCAGGATCGCCGCGACCGACGAGGGGCCCTGGACGTCGACGTCGCGGACCTCCAGCACACCGGCGCCGACCATCCCGTACAGCAGCTTGCAGACGGCGAACTCACCCTTGCCGCTGAGCTCGACGAGGTCCCCGATCGTGCGCCGGCCGTCGACCATCGTCAGCAGCCGCCACTCCTCGGGCTTGAGGTTGACCTCGACACCGGCATCGTCGGGCGCCGGGGCCATCGCCACGACCGCCTCCAGGCCGGGGATCTTCTTGCGGACGGCGTCCCACTCCTGCAGGCGCCGAGAGCCCTCCATGATCAGGTTCTCGACCGTGACGGTGAGCCCGATCGGCTCGGCGAGGTCCAGGGCCGACTCGAACGCGAACTGGCCGTCGCTCCAGCGCATCAGGTCGAAGACCGCGTCCTGGATCTGCTCGCGGACGAACGTCTCGAGCGTGGCATCGTCGATCACGCGCTGCTCGACGAGGATGGTCCCCAACCGCGGACCACCGAGCTCGCGCTGCTGCTCCAAGGCCTGCTGGACCTGCTCGGCGGTGACCCGCCCGGCGGCGGCGAGCCGCTTGCCCAACGCCAGCCGGCCACCGCTGGCCAGCGCGTAGTAGACCTGACCGTCTCTGAACCAGACCTTGCCCTGACCACGGTCGCTGTGCAGGTCGAGCCGACCGGACTTCTTGGTCAGCGCCAGCAGCTGGAAGATGTCCGGCAGGCTGAAGCTGTCGAGGGTGCCCTCGAGCATCGACCGAGATCCTCTCTTAACCCGACGTCGGTCGGGTCCTCGTCATCGCCACGCCGCTTCTTGAGCGGGGGGCTCGCTCTGCGGGGCGCCGGGGCCGGCGATGACCGCCGCGTAAGGGTCCTCGTCCTCGCGACCCTCCAGGAGCACGTCACCGACCCGGGCGGCTGCGCGCCGCATCTCGAAGAGCATGAAACCGATCTTGGCCGTGCGACGCGCCACCGCGGTCAGCACGGCCTGGTCCTTGGCGGACATCAGGAACACGAAGCCCTGCTCGCCCTCGACGAAGATCTGGTTGAGCTGGCCGCGACCGAGACCCAGTGCTGCCTGCTCGCCCAACGACAGCAACGCGGCGCTCATCGCGCCGAGGCGGTCCTCCTCCATCTCCGCGGGCAGCGCGCTGGCCATGGGGAGGCCGTCGAACGACACGACGGCGGCAGCCTCCACGTCCGGGGAGCTCTGGATGAAGTCGTCGAGCGCCGCGGCGAGGCGCTGTGCCTTGGAATCAGCCATCGTGACCCTCCTCGGTCAGCCCCCGCGGTCGCGGGTGGCGCGTGGCCGTAGCGCTGCACCCCCACGCACCAGAAGTCGGCAGGATCGCAGACCGACTTGAGGTCGCCCGGACGTGGCGAGCGCCCGTCCCTCCAGGCAGAGGGTAATAGCCGGCATGCCGGCGCGGGGCGGCTGGTGAGACGCTATCAACGGACGCCGAGCGCTCCTCTCAGCGTCCGCTCGGGACGGTCAGCTTCGCGACCGCGGCCGCGGACATGATCCCGATCGGCGCGTCCTGCCCGGTCCAGCGGCGGTAGCTCGCCGCCGCCTGCGCGACCAGCATCCCCAGGCCGTGGTGGGCGTCGGCTCCGGACGCACGCGCCGCCTCGAGGAACGGCGTCTCGGCCGGTCGGTAGACCAGGTCGAGCGCCATCTGGTCCGCGCGGAGCTGGTGGAACGGGTCGGGCAGCGGCTCACCGGCCATCCCCAGTGGGGTGGCGTTGATCGCGAGCGCCGACTCGGCGACCGCCTCCTCCACCCACGCGTCCTCGTCCAGGCCGATCGCGCGCGCCTGCGGCGCCCCGCATCGCTCCGCCAGTCCCACCAGGTCCTCCGCGGCGTCGCGTCGACGCCCGATGACGGTGACCGGCGCCCCGACGCGGCCCAACGCCACCACGCAGGCCCGGGCCGCCCCGCCGGTCCCGAGCACCACCGTCGGAGCGCCGGGCGGCAGGTTGAGATCCTCCTGCAGGACCCTTCCCACGCCCACCGCGTCGGTGTTGTCCCCGACCAGCCCGTCCGGGCCCCACACCAGCGTATTGACGGCGCCGACGAGACGCGCTTCCTCTGTGAGCCGATCGCACAGGCGGGTGACGTTCTCCTTGTGCGGGACGGTGACGTTGGCGCCGATCGCCTCGACAGCCCCAAGCGCCTCGACGACCGTGGCGAGCGCGTCCGGGGATGTGGGCAGCACGACGTAGACGAGGTCCAGCCCCTGCTCACGGAACGCGCTGTTGTGCATCACCGGCGACAGCGAGTGACGTACCGGCCAACCGAGCAAGGCCACGAGCCGGGTGGAGGCCGCTGGCCAGCGGGCGTTCACGACCCGTCCGGGCTCGGTGTCGCCGCCGTCGGTCCCGGTCGTGGGCGTTCGCGCAGCCTCTCGTACTCGGCCTTGTTGCGCTGGTGCTCCTGAAACGTCTCGGCGAAGGCGTGGCGGCCCTCCTCGTCCTTGATCACGTAGTACAGGTAGTCGGTGTCGGCGGGAGAGAAGGCGGCTTCGATCGCGGCGCTGCCCGGCGACGCGATCGGGGTGGGTGGCAGGCCGGCCCGCTGGTAGAGGTTGTACGGCGAATCGACCGTCAGGTACTCGCCGGCGACCCGGTCGGTGTGCTCCCCCACCGCGTAGATGTTCGCAGCGTCGACCTGCAGCGGCTGTCCCGCCTCAAGACGGTTGTGGATGACCCCCGAGACCAGCGCGCGTTCCTCCGCGACCCTGACCTCCTCTTCGATCAGGCTCGCGATGACCAGCACCTCGTAGCGGTCGTAGCCGCGCGACGCAGCCGCCTCGATCGAGGTGTCGGGGACGGAATCGACCACCGAGGTGAGCTCGTCCACCATGCGCTGCAGGACCGCCTGTGGGGTCGCTCGCTTCGTGGAGAACTCGTATGTCTCGGGGAACAACAGGCCCTCGTAGGGGCTGCGCACGCCCGCCGGGAAATCCTGCAGCGGCGGGACCCAGTCCGGCACGGACAGCTGGCGATCGTCGAGGACCGCCCGGTACTCGTCGACGCTGAACGGCGACTCCTCGGCCAGCCTGGCCAGGATCTGGTCCACGGTCCAGCCCTCGGGGATGGTGAACCGGAACGACGCCGGGCTGCGCGGTCCGGCGAGGAAGCGGTCGATCGCCTGGTCGACGCTCATGCCGGTTTCGAAGTCGTAGGTGCCGGCCTGCAGTTCACGGTCGAGACCACGGCTGCGGGCCTTCAACCGGAAAGCCATCGCCGAACGCACCACATCCTTGTCTTCGAGTTCCTGTGCGACCGTGGCGGCGTTGGACCCTTCCGCGATCTCGACCGAGACGGGTGCTCCTTCGCCGGGCTCACCGCCGAGGCTCCACGCGACGTACGCCAGACCGCCGCCGACGGCCACGACGCCCGCGACGAGGATGACCAGCACCCACATCGCACCGCGGCTCAGCGCCATCGGTCACCCCTCTCATACGCCGCGTCTGGCGTGGTCCAGGTAGGCCTGGAGCAGGAGCGTAGCCGCGACCCGATCCAGGGCCTGGCGTCGCTCGCGGCGGCTGGCGTCCTGGGCGAGCATCGCGCGTTCGGCCTCCACGGTGGTGAACCGTTCGTCCCACAGCGCCACCACGAGACCGTGCTCGCGGACCCGATCGGCGACGGCGCGGGCGCGCTGGGCGGCGTGTCCCTCCCGTCCTGACAGGGCACGGGGCAGCCCGACCACCACCGTGTCCGCCTGCCGGTCGCGGGCGACCTCGGTGATCGAGGCCGCGATCGCGTCGAGGTCATCGGCGTCGTCGACCGTGAGCGTGGTCAGGGGCGTGGCGACCGTCGCCGACGGGTCGCTGAGCGCCAGGCCGATGCGGACGTCGCCGAGGTCGACGGCCAGGACACGTCCGCCGATCAGCCCACCGCCCGGCGCGCCTCGTCGGCAGCGACGCGGAGAGCCTCGCCGAGCCGGGCGCCTTCACGACCGCCGGCCTGGGCGAGGTCAGCCTTCCCACCGGCACCGCCGCCGACGACCTGCGCCGCGGCGTGCAGGATCGGCCGCGCCTCCACACCGGCGTCGACGAGGTCAGTTGTGACCACGCCAACCAGCTGCGCCTTGCCTTCGGCGGTGGTCGTCCCGACCACCACCACGCCCCGCTGACCGAGGTGGTTGCGGATCTCCAGAGCGAGCTGGCGCAGCTCGTCGGTGTTGACGTCGACGGCCTCGTGGGTGACCACCGCCAGCCCGTCGGCACGCTGGGCGCTGGCGGCGATGGCGCGCGCGTCCTGGGCGAGGGTCGCGGCGCGGGCCCGTGCCAGCTGGCGCTCGGCATCGCGCAGGCGCTCCAGGAGCTGCTCGACGCGCGCCACCGCGTCGTCGGGGGCGACGTCGAGGAGGCGCGCGACCTCCTCGGCGACCAGCCGCTCGCGCGCCGCGTGTCGGTAGGCGTCGAAGCCGGTGAACGCCTCGATGCGGCGCTGGTTGGCGCCGATCGACTCCTCGCGAACCAGCACCAGCCCCCCCACACGGGCGGCCGACCGGACGTGGGTGCCGCCGCACAGCTCCTTGGAGAAGTCGCCGATCGCCACGACCCGGACCACCTCCCCGTACTGCTCACCGAAGAGCGCGATGGCCCCGGCTGCCCGAGCCTCGTTCAACGGCATGATCTGGGTGCGGACCCCGTGGTCGGCCAGCAAGCGCTGGTTGACGCGGGCCTCGATCATCTCGAGCTGGTCACGCCCGACCTGCTCGAAGTGCGGGAAGTCGAACCGCAGCCGCCCCGCCTCGACCAGGGACCCGGCCTGCTGCGCGTGCTGGCCGAGCACCTCCCGGACGGTGGCGTGCAGGATGTGCGTGGCCGAGTGGCTGCGTTCGGTGGCGTGGCGGCGGTCGGCGTCCACCCGGGCGCGCACGGGCTGGCCCTCGGCCACCTCGCCGGCGACCACCCGCACCCGATGGACGATCAGGCCCTCGATCGGTGACTGGGTATCGACAACCTCGAGACGCCCCGTGTCGGTCTCGAGCAGCCCGGTGTCGCCGACCTGACCGCCGCCTTCGGCGTAGAAAGGCGTGACCGGCAGGACGACCTCGACGTCGTCGCCCTCAGCAGCCGCAGCCACCACGCCCCCGGGCGTGACCACAGCCCCCAGCGCCGACTCCGACTCCACCCGGTCGTACCCGACGAACTCCACGCCGCCGACCCGTCCGGCGGCGTCGCGGTAGACGTGAGCGGGGACACCGTCGTCGCCGCGCTTCAACGCGCCCCGGGCCCGTTCCCTCTGCGCCTCCATCAGCCGCTCGAACTCGGCGCGGTCGAGGTCCAGGCCCGACTCCTGGACGATCTCCACGGTCAGGTCCACCGGGAAGCCGTAGGTGTCGTGCAGCTTGAAGGCCGTGTCGCCGGGGAGCGTGCGACGCCCCACCTGCTCGGCCTCGGCCACAGCATCCTCGAGGATGGTCAACCCCTGGCGCAGCGTCCGGGCGAACTCGGCCTCCTCCGCCCCGACCACGCGGGTGACCAGCTCGCGTTGCGCCTGCAGATCGGGGTAGCCCGGCGCCATGGTGGCGATCACCGCGTCGGCCATCGCGGGGAGGACCGGCGCCTCGGTGCCCAGCCCGCGGGCGTGGCGGACCGCACGGCGCAGCAACCGCCGCAGGATGTACCCGCGTCCCTCCTTGGACGGCAGCACACCGTCGGCGATCAGGAACGCCGCAGCGCGGGAGTGCTCGGCGACCACCCGCAGCGACACGTCGGACTCGCGTCCCCGTCCGTAGGTCACGCCGGTCAGTTCCTCGGCCCGGGCGATGATCGGCCGGTGGGTGTCGATGTCGTAGGCGGTCGGAACCTCCTGCTTGAGCATCGCGATCCGCTCGAGCCCGAGCCCCGTGTCCACGTTCTGCGCCGGCAGGTCCCCGATGATGTTCCCGGGGTCGTCACGCAGGTACTGCATGAACACGAGGTTGTAGTACTCGAAGTACCGCTCGGGGTCGGCGGCGGGACCCCCCTCGGGTCCGTACTGTGGGCCGCGGTCGTAGTACAGCTCCGAACACGGTCCGCACGGGCCGGCGACCCCCATCGACCAGAAGTTGTCGGCCTCGCCCATGGCCTGGATGCGCGCGCGGGGCACGTCGGTCTCCGACTCCCACAGGTCGGCGGCTTCGTCGTCGTCCTTGAAGACGGTGACCCAGATCCGGTCGGGTTCCAGGCCCAGTGGGCCGATCGACAGCTCCCACGCCCACCGGATCGCGTCGCGCTTGAAGTAGTCGCCGAACGAGAAGTTGCCGAGCATCTCGAACAGCGTGAAGTGACGGCTGGTGCGGCCCACGTTCTCGATGTCGACCGTGCGGGCGCACTTCTGGAAGCTGGTGGCGCGGGGCGTCTCCGGCTGTGCGTCGCCGAGGAAGTACGGCTTGAACGGCACCATACCGGCATTGGTGAGCAACAGCGTCGGGTCGTTGGGGATCAGCGACGCCGACTCGTAGCGTCGGTGACCGCGTTCCTCGAAGAACTCCAGGAACGCCTCGCGGATCTCGAAGGCGTCCACCTCAGTGCTCGCCGGAGCGGTGGAGCGTGCGCGCCTCGTCCACGGTCAGGACGCCGTACCGGTGGCGCAGCTCAGCTTCCTTCTCCGTCGCCGCCGCAGCACCGGCAGCGATCGCGGTGCGCAGCCGGCGGCGCCACGCGCTGGTCGCGTCGCCGGCTCGCTGGGACATCGCCCGTGGTGAGACGCGGGCGGCTGCACGATCGACGCGGCGCATGACGATCGCGCCCACCACGATCCCGATGCCGAGCCCGAAGAGGGTGAGGAAGATGACGAGCAGCAGCTTGCGCATGTCGCTCCTGGTCAGCTGTGTTCAGTCTCTACTCGCGCGCCGTGGCCTCGATCGTGGTCCCCAGGTCACGATCGTCGCTGCGCGGACACGGCGGCGCGCCAGGCTGCGGCCACCCCGCTGCCGTACGCAGCCACCTTGATCAGCGGGCCGACGATCGTCGCCTGGATCACCGCCATGGTCGCGTCGGCGCGGTCGGTGATGCGCTGTACGCCGGCGACGACCGCGTCGACGCGGGCCAGCTCGACGTTGACCCCGCTGACCGTCTCACCGACGCCCCCGATCAGCGGCACGGTCTCCTCGGTGATGCCCCGCACCAGGTTCCCGAGCTCGCTGATCAGCCGGAACACGTTGAGGAGGACCACGCAGAGCACCAGGACCGCCAGCGCGAAGAAGGCGGCCGCGACGAGCGCGGCCCACTCGGTCCCGCTCACGATGCGCCGCTCCTTCCGTCGTCCGTCGCGGTCGTCTCCGACCGTCCCGCGTCGACGGTCGTGTCCGCGCCCGCGTCGACGGTCGTGTTCGCGCCCGACCGTGTCACCTGAGACCGCCACCGCGCGACCCGGCGGGCGATCTGCGCCTCGTCGCCGTTCTCGGTCGGGCGGTACAGCACCTGACCCACCAACTCGTCGGGCAGGTACTGCTGCCCGACGTGGGCGCCAGCGTAATCGTGTGGGGACCGGTACCCGACACCGTGACCGAGCCGGCGCGCGCCACGGTAGTGCGCGTCACGCAGGTGTGGGGGCACTGCGGCGTTCCCGGCCTCCGACACGGCAGCGTCCGCCGCCCCGAGCGCCTGCTTCACCGAGTCGGACTTGGGTGCGGTGGCCAGCGCGATCGCGGCGTGGACGAGGTTGAAGCGGGCCTCGGGAAGGCCGACCCGGTCCAGCGCCTCGAACGCGGCGACTGCGAGGCCCAAGGCGTCACGGTCGGCCAATCCGACGTCCTCGCTGGCGAAGATGACCATGCGACGGGCGAGGAAGCGCGGATCCTCCCCGGCGTCGAGCATCCGCACCAGCCAGTACACGGCCGCGTCGGGGTCGCTGCCGCGCAGCGACTTGATGAACGCCGAGGTCTGGTCGTAGTGCTGGTCGCCGTCCTTGTCGTAGCGCAGCCGCTTGGAGGCGAGCGCAGCGACCACGTCGTCGAGCGTGACCGAGACCACCCCGTCAGAGGCGTCTCCGCTGGCGGCCTCAACGGCCGCCTCCAAGGTGACCAGCGCGACGCGGGCGTCACCGTCCGCCGCGGCCACCAGGTGGTGTCGTGCGTCCTCGCCGAGCGTCACCCGCCCGCCGTAGCCGCGATCGGGGTCGCTCACCGCCCGCCGCACGATGGTGCAGATCGCCTCGGCGTCGAGTGGCTCGAGGCGCACCAGCTGACAGCGTGACAGCAGCGGGGCGGTCAGCTCGAAGAACGGGTTCTCGGTGGTGGCACCGACCAGCGTGAACCATCCGTGCTCCACCGCCGGGAGCAAGGCGTCCTGCTGGGCCTTGTTGAAGCGGTGGATCTCGTCGAGGAACAGCACGGTCCGCCGCCCCCGACCGTTGCGGGTCGCGGCTTGCAGCCGCGTGCGGGCCCGGTCGATCACCGCCCGGACGTCCTTCACGCCGGCGCTGACCGCCGACAGCTCCTCCCACGCCGCGTCGGTGGTCGCGGCGATCACCGCGGCCAGCGATGTCTTCCCGCTGCC
Organism: Actinomycetota bacterium; assembly: GCA_019347675.1. Classification (NCBI taxonomy): domain Bacteria; kingdom Bacillati; phylum Actinomycetota; species Actinomycetota bacterium. The sequence goes on from JAHWKW010000015.1 coordinate 36,065, forward strand.
GGGCGGACCCCACAGCACGACCGAACCCAGCTCGTCGCGTTCGAGGAGGGCCCGCAGCGTGGAGCCGGCACCCACCACGTGGTGCTGGCCGACGTACTCGTCGAGGGTCCGCGGACGCATGCGGGCGGCCAGTGGCGCCGACGCAGGCGGGAGCACGGTCGCCCGGCGCCGCTCCGGCGGGGCGTCGCGGTGCGGGGCGTCGTCGAACAGGCGGTCCATCGCACGCGACGGTACCGCCGAGCCCGCCGTCGGTGTCCCCACCTATTCCCGCCGACGGGAACAAACCACACGACGGCGCGTCGTCCCCGTCCGGCGCGTCCAGATGGATATCCCCAGCGGCCTCGCCGAGGCGCGTGACGGGCGGGGCGGGGAGCGTGAGGCTCGCGGCGAATGGAGACGACTGCTTGGGCGGAGCTCTGCCGCATCAGCCGGCGGCAGTCGGGGCTGTTCCTGTACGCCCAGGCCGCTGCAGTCGGGGTTGACCAGAACGATCTCTGCCGCAAGGTCGCCACCGGCCTGCTGGAGCGCTGGCACCGTTCGGTCTACGCGCTGGCCGGGACGCCGGATTCGTGGGAGCGACGGGCGTTGGCTGCCCAGCTCGTCAGCCGCCGCCGTGCCGTGCTGTCGCACCGTTCCGCCGGTTACCTGCATCGGCTGTGCGACCTGCAGCGCCCCGACTCGATCGAGCTGGTGGTCCCCAGAGGGACGAGGGTCACCGCGCGGGGAGCGCGGATCCACACCTCCACGTGGTTGCCCCGAACGGATCGGAGCTGGGCCGAACCCTTCCTGGTCACGTCGCTGGAGCGAACCATCTGCGATCTCGCCGGCGTGGTCGCTGCCTCCGCGCTGCGTCGGATCGTGTACGACGCGTGGCGACGCGGGCGGACGACCCCGCAGGCCATCGACAGCTGTCTGGCGGCGCTCGGCCGGGTCCGGGGTGCCGCCCCGCTGAGGCAGGTCCTGCGCGAGGCTGAACCGGGCTTGGTACGGACGCGCTCCGTTGCCGAGATCGACCTCTACTGCCTGCTGCATGACGCCGGCTTCCCGCCACCCAAGGTCAACTTCGAGCTCTTCGACGCGGTGGGGGTGCTGCGGTACATCCTCGACCTGGCCTACCCCGAGGTCCGGCTCGCGATCGAGGCGGACAGCCGGACCTTCCACGGCATCAGGCCCGACCGGCTCGCTGACGCGACGCGCCAACGAGAGCTGGAGGCCGAGGGATGGTCGTTCCTCCGCGTCACCACCGATCAGCTCCGGCGTGATCCCGCGGGGGTCGTGGCGCGGGTGCGCGCCGAGTTGATCCGGCTCGGCCATCCAGGTGCGCAGGGACGGTGTCGCTGAGGTGTAGCCGCCTGGTCCCGCCGGCGGGAACAACTACCCATATCGACCAGGCAGCCACGTCGGTGTCCCACCCCGGTCCCGCGGACGGGAACAACTACCCACATCCACCAGGCACCCACGTCGGTGTCCCACCCCGGTCCCGCCGGCGGGAACAACTACCCACATCCACCAGGCACCCACGTCGGTGTCCCACCCCGGTCCCGCCGGCGGGAACAACTACCCACATCCACCAGGCACCCACGTCGCTGTCCCACCCCGGTCCCGCCGGCGGGAACAACTACCCACATCCACCAGTGTCGAGCGGGTCAGCTGGGCGGACTGACCTGGCGCTTGGGGCGTGGGGCGACCTGCAGGCCGAGCTCGGTCAGCGACACCTGCTCGTAGGGCGCCGGGGCGTCCGTGAGCGGATCCCAGCCGGACTGCGTCTTGGGGAACGCGATCACGTCACGGATGTGGTCGCGACCGGTGAGCAGCATCACCACACGGTCCAGACCGAACGCGATGCCCCCGTGCGGGGGCACGCCGTACGACAGACCACGGAGCAGGAACCCGAACTTCGTCTCGGCCTCCTCGTCAGCGATGCCGAGGAACCGGAACACCCGGCGCTGCAGCTCGGCGTCGTGGATCCGCATCGACCCGCCGCCGAGCTCGTAGCCGTTGAGCACCAGGTCGTACGCCTGGGCGGTGGCGCGCCCCGGATCGTCCTCGAACGCCTCGACCCACTCGGGGGTCGGGGCGGTGAACGGGTGGTGCGTCGGGGTCCACCTGCCGTCCTCGCCCCGTTCGAACAGGGGCGGTCGGACGATCCACAGGAACTCCCACCCGCCTTCGGCCACGACGTGGCGGTCGCGGGCGAGCGCGACCCGCAACGCCCCCATCAGTTCCCGTACCCACGGATCGGGGCCGGCGCCGATGAACACGGCATCACCCGGCTGCGCCCCGGTCTCGCGCTCGAGCCCGGAGATCTCCTCGTCGGACATGAACTTCGCCAGCGGAGAACGCAGCGCCCCGTCGGCCTCGACCACCGCCCAAGCCAGCCCTCCGGCGCCCCGCCGCTTGGCCCATTCGATCCACTCGTCGAACTCCCTCCGCGACAGCTGTCCACCCTCGGAGACGGTCACGGCGACCAGCGCCCCCCCAGCCTCCAGCACGCCGCGGAACACACCGACCTGGGTGGCGGCGAACACGTCGCTCAGGTCGGCCAGCTCCATCTCGAAGCGCAGATCCGGCTTGTCGGTGCCGTACCGGCGCATCGCCTCGGCGTGGTGGATCCGCGGGAACGGAGTGGCGATGTCCTCCCCGGCGACCTCTCGCCAGACCTCGGCGAACAGCTCCTCGCTGAGGGCGATCACGTCCTCCTCGTCACCGAAGGACAGTTCGACATCCAGCTGGGTGAACTCCGGTTGACGGTCGGCGCGCAGATCCTCGTCACGGAAGCAGCGCACGATCTGGTAGTAGCGTTCGATGCCGGCCACCTGCAGCAACTGCTTGAACAGCTGCGGTGACTGCGGCAAGGCGTAGGTATGGCCCGGTTGCAGCCGCGACGGGACCAGGAAGTCGCGAGCACCCTCGGGGGTTGCGCGGGTCAGCATCGGCGTCTCGACCTCGACGAAGCCGTGCCGTTCCATCACCTGCCGGATCGTCGAGTTCGTCTCCGCCCGTCGCCGGAGGATCAGCTGCATCTGGGGCCTGCGCAGATCGACGTAGCGGTGCTTGAGCCGCAGTGTCTCGTCGACCTCGATGTCGTCCTCGACGGGGAACGGCGGGGTCTCCGACGGGGCGAGGACGCCGAGCTCGTCGGCGTGGACCTCGATCTGGCCGGTCACCAGGTCGGGGTTCTCCATGCCAGAGGGGCGACGCCGAACCTGCCCGGTGACCAACAGGACATCCTGTGACCGCACGCGGTGGGCCGCCTGCAGCGACGACCGACCCGCCGTGGCCTCACCGTCCCCGGCCGCCGCCGCAGTATCCCCCGCGGGGGCCTCACCCGCCGCCGACCCATCCACGGGCGCCTCACCGTCCCCGGCCGCCGCCGTGGTATCCCCCGCGGGGGCCTCACCCGCCGCCGATCCATCCACGGGCGCCGCACCGTCCCCGGCCGGTGACGTGGTCCCCCCTGCGGGGACCTCACGCGCCGCCGATCGCTCCTGGTGGGCCGCGCCGCTCTGCGGGTCGACCACCACCTGCACCGTCCCGCTGCGATCGCGTAGATCGATGAACACCACGCCTCCGTGGTCGCGACGGGTGTCGACCCATCCCGCGACCGTGACCTTCTCGCCGTCGTGATCGGCGCGGAGCGTCCCGGCGCCGTGTGTGCGCATCGCGCCGTACGGCGTGATCACCGAGCCACCTCCTGCGCGCGCTGGTCCGCGCCGAGCCGTTCGCTCAGATGGTCGACCAGACCGTCCACCCCGACCGTGACCTGCTCACCGGTGACCAGGTCCTTGACGGAAGCGGTCCCGGCGGCCTGCTCGTCGCTGCCACGCAGCACGCAGTAGCGGATGCCGCGCCGGTCGGCGTAGCGCAGCTGCTTCCCGATCCGACCGGACCCCACGTACAGGTCGGTCGCGAGACCGCCGGCCCGAAGCCGCCCCGCCGTGGCGACCGCGTCCGCGCGGTCGCCAGCACCGAAGACCGTCACCAGCACGTCGGGCGCGTGGCCCGTGGCGTCGCGGCCGTCCAACAGCAGCAGGACCCGTTCCAGGCCGATCGAGCACCCGCAGGCCGGGATCTCGCGGTTGGTGAACATCCCGACCAGCTGGTCGTAGCGACCGCCGGCCGCGATGCTCCCCGGCACGCCGTCAGCCACGAACTCGAAGATCGGGCCGGTGTAGTACGACAGCCCGCGCGCCAGGAGCGGCTGGTGGCGGACCCGTCCCGCGGTCAGGTTGGGCTCGACCAGGGCCAAGACCTCGCCGATCTCGGCGCGCCCCGCCTGGCCACGGTCGGTCGTCGCCGCCTGGGCGGCGAGCCGCTGCGCGGCGTCGGGTTCGCGCAGGTCGGCGGCGAGCCGCTTGACCGCATCGTCGGGGATGCCACGGTCGCGCAGCTCGCGCTCCACCCCATCCGCGCCGACCTTGTCGAGTTTGTCGAGGGCGACCAGGGCGGTGTCCTCCAGTTCGACCGGGATGCCGTACGCCTCGATCAACCCGCGCAGGGCGTGGCGGGAGTTCACCTGCACCTCGAAGCGGTCGAGGCCCAGCGCGGCGAGCGCCTCGGCGACGGTCAGGATCACCTCCGCGTCGGCGAGCCGCGAGTCGCTGCCGACGACGTCGATGTCGCACTGGACGAACTCGCGGTAGCGGCCGCGGCCGGGCCGGTCGGCGCGCCACACCGGCGCGATGTGGTAGCGCTTGTACGGCTCGACGATCTGGTCGGAGTGCTGGGCGACCACCCTGGCCAGCGGAACGGTCAGGTCGTAGCGCAGCGCCAGATCGGCCTCGCCGGTGTCCTCGTGCTCGCCGCGGCGGAGGATCTTGAAGATCAGCTGGTCGCCCTCCTCGCCGTATTTGCCCAGCAGCACGTCGAGCCGCTCGAACGCGGGCGTGTCGAGCGGTTCGAAGCCGTGCCGGGCGAACACGCGACGGACGGTGGCGAAGGCACGTTCGCGCCGGGTGAGCTCCGCGGCGAGGAAATCGCGTGTCCCGGACGGCGGGTTGGTGTCGGTCGACATCGCATGCGACCGTACCGGCTCGGTGTGCCGGCTCCGCCCGTGCAGCGTGTCGTCCGCGAGTCCGGCGACCTTCCGGGACCCGCCGTCCCATCAACGGCCGCTGACGACCTCGGCCAGGAACGGGTTGCTGTCGCGCTCCCGCTCGACGGTCGTGGCGGGCCCGTGACCGGGCAGGACCACGCCGTCGTCCAGCGGGACCACAACGCGCGCCAGCGACTCCATCTGCTCCTCCCACGAGCCGCGCGGGAAATCCGTCCGCCCCACCGACCCGCGGAACAGCAGGTCGCCTGAGACGAGGATCCCCGACCGGGCGACGTCGACCGGCTCGTCGAGGTGGACCTGCGCCCCGCTCAGCCCGGCGGCGAGGAAGGTGACGTGTCCGGGGGTGTGGCCGGGGGTGTGGTTGGCGCGGATCTCGATGCCGGCGAACGTCAGCCGCTGGTCGTCGGACAGGTCCTGTACGCGCTCGGTGGGGGGCTGCCACGGGGCGCCGAGGAACTGCGCGGCGTCGTCGGGTGAGATGTCCATCCCGAACCCGGAGAATGGGTCGTCCCACAGCCAGCGGTCGCCGGGGTGGAGGAACACCGGCACGTCGAGCTCCTCGGCCAGGGCCGGGACGGCCCACAGGTGGTCGAGGTGACCGTGGGTGAGCAGGATCGCCTCGCAGGTCGCGCCGTGCTCGTCGAGCACGCGCGGCACTTCCGTGGCGCCGTTCTCGCCGGGGTCCACGACGAACGCCGCGGCCCGTCCGCGGTCGCCGATCACGTAGCAGTTGGTCTGCCAGCGCCCGAGGCTGACGCCGGTCACGAAGCGGTCGCGCTCGTCGGTCACGTCAGCGCCCCGCCGGGGCGGCCTCGTCGCGGCGCTGCGGGATCAGGCGGTACGCGTCGTACACGCCCTCGACGCGCTTGACGGACCGCAGGATGTACTCCAGGTGGGCGGGGTCGGCGAGCTCGAACGAGAACCGCAGCACCGCGACGCGGTCGCGGCGCGTCGTCACCTGCGCCGACAGGATGTTGATGTGCAGGTCGCCGAGGACCGCGGTGATGTCGCGGAGCAAGTGCTTGCGGTCGATCGCCTCGACCTGGATGGAGACCAGGAAGGTCGAGGCGGCGTGGGCGTTCCACGACACCGACACCAGCCGATCCTGCTGATGTTCGGCCAGATCGGTCAGGTTGGGACAGTCCTGGCGGTGAACCGACACGCCCCGCCCGCGGGTGACGAACCCGGTGATCGCATCGCCCGGGACGGGGGTGCAGCACCGGGCGAGCTTGCTCAGCAGGCCCTCCGCGCCGTGGACTCGGACGCCGTCGCTGGTGGCGACGTCCTGGTGGGCACGGCGCCGCGGCAGCAACACCGGTGGTTCGGCCTTGGGCAGCTCACCGGCGACCCGGCCGGTCAGCTGCTGGGTGACGGTCCCGACCGCCAGGTGGTTCCCGCCGATGGCACGCAGCAGCGCGTCGACGTCCTTGTACGACAGGTCGCTCGCCACCGCGGCGAGGTGCCCGGCGCTGGCGACGCGGTCGTACGACAGGCCCCTCTTGCGCAGCGCCCGGATCAGGGCTTCGCGCCCGCGCTCGATCGCGTCCTCGCGGCGTTCACGGTTGAAGTACGCCCGGATCTTGCTCTTGGCGCGCGGCGAAACCGCGTTCTTGAGCCAGTCGCGTGACGGTCCCGCGTCCTCGGCCTTGGAGGTCAGGACCTCGACGACGTCGCCGTTGGTCAGTTCGTAGTCCAGCGGGACCAACCGCCCGTTGATGCGCGCTCCGATGCAGCGGTGACCGACCTCGGTGTGGACGGCGTAGGCGAAGTCGATCGGGGTGGCACCGGCGGGCAGTTCCTTGACGTCCCCGGCCGGGGTGAACACGAAGACCGCGTCGGCGTACAGGTCGATCCTGAGCGAGTCGAGGTAGTCGGCCGGCTCGCGGACCTCCTGCTGCCACTCGAGCATCTGCTGCAGCCACTGCAGATCGCTGTGCTTGGTGCGGTTGGACTCCTTGTACTTCCAGTGGGCCGCCACTCCGTACTCGGCGGTGCGGTGCATCGCCTTGGTCCGGATCTGGATCTCCAGCGGCCGGCCCTTGTGCCCCACGACGGTCGTGTGCAGCGACTGGTACAGGTTGAACTTGGGCATCGCGACGTAGTCCTTGAAGCGCCCCGGGATCGGCCGCCACGTCGCGTGGATCTGGCCCAGCACCGCGTAGCAGTCGCGGACGTTGTTCACGATCACCCGGATCCCGACCAGGTCGTGGATCTCGTCGAACTCGACGCCGCGGACGACCATCTTCTCGTAGATCGAGTAGAAGTGCTTGGGGCGGCCGGTGACCTCCCCCTTGAGCTTCAGCTCGCGGAGCTTGTCCTTGACCTCACCGATGACCTCCTCGAGGTGGACCTCGCGTTCCGGCTGGCGGTCGGAGACCATCGCGACGATCTCGCCGTAGCGCTTGGGGTGCAGGGTCTGGAAGGCCAGGTCCTCCAGGGTGAGCTTGAACTGCTGGATCCCCAGCCGGTGGGCCAGCGGGGCGTAGATGTCCAGGGTCTCCTGCGCGATGCGCTTCTGCTTGTCGCGCGGGAGGGCGTCGATCGTCTCCATGTTGTGCAGGCGGTCGGCGAGCTTGACCAGCAGCACCCGGATGTCGCTGGCCATCGCCAGGATCATCTTGCGCAGGGTCTCGGCCTGCTGCTGTTCCTTCGAGTCGACGTTGAGCCGGTCGAGCTTGGTGACGCCGTCGACCAGCCGGGCGACCTCGTCACCGAACAGGTCGGTGATCTGGCCCAGTGACGCCGGGGTGTCCTCGACGACGTCGTGCAGGAGCGCCGCGACGATCGTGTCGGTGTCCAGACCGAGGCGGGCGAGCTTCTCCGCGACCGCGACGGGATGGGTGATGTAGGCCTCGCCCGACCAGCGTCGCTGGCCGTCGTGCGCCGCCTCGGCGTACTCGAACGCCCGCGCGACCTCGCGGACGTCGACCTTGGGGCTGGACTCGCGGATCGCGGCCAACAGCGCGGTGATGGCGCTGGGCACCAGCTCGCGGGTCGGGCGCGGGAGGCGAGCCAGGACGCCCTTCACGCCCGACGGGCGTGGCCGCTGGTGCGGCGGGGCGTGGGGCGCGGGAGCATCCGAGGGCGCGGGAGCATCCGAGGGCGCGCCAACGGCGACGTCGCCGGTGTCAGGCGTCGTCTGCTCGGCCTCGGTCTCGCTGGCTGGCACCGCGTTCCTCCTGCTGACAGGGTAACGCCGGTGGCTTGCCGTGCCGACGTGTCAGTACCGCAGGAGGCTGACGTATTCGTACCCGACCAACCGCTCGGCGCCGCCGAGGAACCCCAGCTCGATCATGAACGCCAGGCCCGACACCTTCCCGCCCAGCCCCTCCACCAGCTCGACCGCGGCTCGGGATGTGCCGCCGGTCGCCAGGACGTCGTCGACGATCAGGACGCGGTCGCCGTCGCGGATCGCGTCGGCGTGGACCTCGAGGGTCTCGGTGCCGTACTCGAGCTCGTAGGTGACCGCGTGGGTGGCGGCGGGGAGCTTCCCGGCCTTGCGCAGCGGGACGAAGCCCGCGCCGAAGTGGTAGGCGACCGGCGCGGCGATGATGAACCCCCGCGCCTCGATCCCGACGACCTTGTCGATGTTGCCGCGCCCGAAGCTGACCACGATCGCGTCCACGACCGTGGAGAACGCGACGTGATCGAGGAGGAGCGGGGTGACGTCCTTGAAGGTCACTCCCCGCTGCGGGAAGTCCGGGATGTCGCGGATCAGCGCCCGGAGCGGCTCGGCGTCGATCGTGATCCGGGTCACGGGCTACCGCTGCGAGCGCGGTTTCCGGCCGGGTCCGCGGACGTACCCGCGGGGTTCCAGCGGCTCGTGGCGGTCGGCCGCGGCCGGCTCGGTTTCACCGTCGCCAGACGTGTCGCCGGCGCGCTCCTCGCGGCGTTCGGCGCGTAGGGCCAGCCGCTGCATCTCCGGCTCGTGCTCCTTCCACCGCGCCAGGAACGGCCCGGCGATGAACAGCGACGAGTACGCCCCGGTCGCCAGCCCCACGAACAAGGCGATCGCCAGGTCCTGCAAGGTGGTGGCACCCAGCGCCTGCGCCCCGATGAACAGAAGCGCCCCGACCGGGAGGATCGACGTGATCGTGGTGTTGATCGACCGCTGCAGCACCTCGTTCATGGACGTGTTGACCGACCCCGAGTAGGTGAGGAGTCCCGGGCGGCCCAGCCGGGCGGTGTTCTCCTTGATGCGGTCGAACACGATGGCGGTGTCGTACAGCGAGTACCCGAGGATGGTCAGGAGCGCGATGACGGTCGCGGGACTGACGTTGAACTGGAACAGCGAGTACACGCCGGCGGTGAGGACGATGTCGTGGAACAGGGCCACGAGGGCCGCCACGGACATCTTGAACTCCAGCCGCACCGAGATGTACGCGACGACCACGATCAGGAAGACGACCAACGCCTCCAGCATCTTCCGCGAGATGCGCTCGCCCCAGGTCGGCCCGACGAACGAGACCTCGACGTTGTCGGCCTGGCCGACCTCGCGCAACGCGTCGGCGACGGCGCTTTCGACGTCGCTCCCCGGTTCGATCGCCGCCGTGCGCACGATGGCCCCGCTGACCTGCGCCCCGTCCCGGACGAGCTGAGCGGTGGGGATCGCCGCCCCGGCGCTGACCGCGGCGTCCTCGAGCTGATCCGACGTGACGTCCGCGTCGATGCCGCTGACCGTGAACGACGAACCACCGACGAACTCGATCGAGAGGTTCAGGCCACGGACCGCCAGAGCCAGCACCGACAGGAGCATGATCGCGCCGGAGACGGTGAACCACAGCCGGCTGCGACCGACGAAGTCGAACGACGGCCGTCTCCTCATCGTGAACCTCCCACCAGCTGGGGTTCGGTTGCGGCGCGGACGGTGCTCCGCGAGATCAGCCGTGTCCGACCCAGCAGCTGCACGGCCGGCCGGGTGAACCCCAGCAGGATCACCAGGTCCAGGGCGGTGGCCACACCCAGGGTGAACGCGAAGCCACGCACGGGCCCGACCGCCAGGAAGTACAGGATGATCGCCGCAGCGATCGTCACGGTGTTCCCGGTCAGGTTGGTGCGGAAGGCCGGGCGGAAGGCGCGCACCACCGAGGTGCGCACGGTCTTGCCGGTGTCGAGCTCGTCGCGGAGCCGCTCGAAGTACAGGATCGACGAGTCCGCCGCGATCCCGATCGACACGATCACGCCGGCGATCCCCGCCAAGGTGAGCGTGAACCCGATCTCACCGAGCAGGGTGATCAGCCCCACGAGGATCACCCCGAAGACCATCAGCCCGGTCAACGCCACCGCGCCGAGCCAGCGGTAGAACGACGTGATGAACACGGCGACCAGCGCCAGCCCGATCAGCCCGGCGATGATCCCCGCGCGGAGCGACTGTGCACCGAGCGTGGGTGACACGTTCGACGCGGTCGATGGCTCCAGCGTGATCGGCAGGGCGCCGGTGCGCAGCACCAGGGCCAGGTCGCGGGCGTCCTGCTCACCTCCGCCGACGGTGATGATCGCTGCCCCGCCGGTGATGCCCACCCCACACTGGACGCCGGGGTTCATCCCGGGGTCGCTGCGCACCACGTCGTCGAGGACGATCGCCAGCCGGCCGGCATCGGGACCCACCTGGTCACGCTGGCAGGCGAGCTCGCCGGTGATGTCGGCGAACTTCCGTGCCCCGTCGCTGGTGAGGTCGAGCTGGACGATCCAGGTGTTGGTGAACGCCCCCTGCCCGGTCTGCTCGACCGTGGCGAGCGCGTCGGCGACCCCCTCACCGGTCAGCGCGGCCGGGCCGAGCCGGTACTTCAGCGGCGGCTGGGTGGCCTCGTTGGCGGCCGTCTCCGGGTCGTCGGGGGGAGACTCACCGCAGACCACCACCTCCGCGTCGTCGGGGACCGGCCCGTCGGGGCGGGGGTCGATCGCGGTGCAGTCGGGGCCCTCCGCCTCGTACTGCGGCGTCCCGGGCGCGAACAGCTCCTGGACCGGGCGGAAGGTGAGCTTGGCGGTCTTGCCGATGATCTCCAGAGCCCGTTCGCGGTCCTCGATGCCCGGCAGCTGCACCAGGATGTCCGAGCCCTGGCGCGCGATCTCCGGCTCCGCCACCCCCAGGCTGTCCACCCGGCTGCGGATGATCTCGATCGTCTGGTCCAGGACGTCGTCGGGAACCTCGGCCCCTTCCACCGCGATCGGCGTCAGGATGACGCTGATCCCGCCACGCAGATCCAGCCCCAGCCGGGGACGGGCCCCGAAGGCGAGGAGCCAGACCAGGATGGCGGTCACCACCACGGCGGTGGCGATCAACGACCCGATCAATCCTCTGGTGTTCACGGTCGGGCTCTCCGTCAGGCGAGGGGGGTGCCGTTGGCCGCGATCCGGAACTCGCAGCCGAGCGTCCGTGCGGCACGGCGGCACATGATCATGCGGTCGAGGAAGATCTCGAAGTACTCCAGCAAGCCGCTGATGGACTCGTCCAGATCCAGCTCCAGCGTGATGGTGGCAGCCTCAGCGTCGACGCGGACGAAGGAGCGGGTCACCGCGTAGTTGACCCGGTCGTGGATGTCCGCGGCGGTGTCCGCCTTCGCACGGACGCGGCTGCGGTGCACGTCGGACTTGTCGGCGAGGATCACGGCGGCCGCGACCGGTCCCACACTCATCCCGTACTGCTCTTCGTGGTTGCCGACCGCGGACATCACGATCCCGATGCGGTAGGGGTCCACACCGATGCGGTGCAGCGCGTCGTGGGCGATCCACGCCGACGTCAGGCCGTGGTTGAGCCGACTGGCGACGTTGCCCACATCGTGGAGGTACCCGGCGAGCGCGGCCAGCTCGCACAGCGCCTCGTCACCCCCCAGGTACTTCAGCACGTTGTAGGCGATGCGGCCGACGAGGCTGGCGTGGCGGAAACCGTGCTCGGTGAACCCCTGCACCGCCATGAACTGATCGGCCAGCTTCATGAACGCGGTGACGGTGGGATCCTGCTCGATCTTCTCCAGCAGCGGCACGCTCACGCCGGTGCGCCGCTCCGCTTCCTCGCCGATCTCCTCGGCCTCGCGGACGGTGTCGTGGGCGTCGACGCCGCGGAGAAGGGCCAGCTCGGGGGACTGGCGGAGCATCGTCGCGGGGTCGGGAGGGGTGGCGGGAGCCGGCACCTCACGCGGGTGCGGGTGCTCGGGGGTCGCTTCGGAGGTTCGGACCTCGGCCGCTTCGCTCACGCCTTCGAGCTCTCCTCGACCTGCTCGCCGTACGTGACCTTGCGGGCGACCGCCTGACGCTGGAAGCGCAGCACCGTGTCGTCGGTCACCTCCAGGTCGACGTAGTCGTCGGCCACGCTCTGCACGCGGCCGTGCATGCCGCCGATCGTGACGACGTCGTCGCCCTTCTGCAGGGACGCGATCAGGTCGCGGTGCTGGCGCTGTCGTTTCTGTTGGGGACGGATCAACAGGAAGTACAGCACCGCCAGGAACAGCAGCGGGATCAGAAGTCCGCTGAAGGCATCCATCGGAGGGAACCTCGCCGGTCGTCACGACGACGCCCGCCGACTCGGCGGGCGTGGACCGCCACTGTACCAGCGGTCATCAACGCCCCCACGTGCGGGCGGGGCCGCACGATGCGGTGACTGCGGTGGTCGTCGGTGTGGTCGGTCTACGCGAACAGGGTCGGGTCGACACCGTCGGGGCGGGGCGCGGGGACGCCGAGGTGACCGTGGGCGGCCGGCGTGGCGACGCGACCGCGGGGCGTGCGCTGGATGAGGCCCTGCTGGATCAGGAACGGCTCCACCACGTCCTCGATCGTGTCGGGCTCCTCCCCGACCGCGGTCGCCAGGGTGGTCAGGCCCACGGGGCCACCGCCGAAGCGGCGCACGACCGCTTCGAGGATGCGCAGATCCAGGCGGTCCAGGCCGACCTCGTCGACCTCGAACACGGCCAGTGCGGCTCGGGCGACGTCGGCGTCGATACGGCCGTCGGCCTCCACCTGGGCGTAGTCACGCACCCGGCGCAGGAGCCGGTTGGCGATGCGGGGCGTGCCGCGCGACCGGCGGGCGATCTCGCCGGCGCCACCGTCGTCGAGCGCCACCGACAGCAACCGTGCGGACCGGGTCACGATCCGCTGCAGTTCCGCCGCTGCGTAGAACTCGAGGTGGGCGGCGAACCCGAACCGGTCGCGCAGCGGTGAGGTCATGAGCCCGGTCCGCGTGGTGGCCCCCACCAACGTGAAGCGGGGCAGGTCCAGGCGGATCGACCGTGCTGCGGGACCCTTCCCGACCACGATGTCGATCTGGAAGTCCTCCATCGCCGGGTACAGGACCTCCTCGACCTGCCGGGGCATGCGGTGGATCTCGTCGACGAAGAGCACGTCACCGGGTTCGAGGTTGGTCAGGATGGCGGCGACGTCACCGGGGCGTTCCAGTGCCGGGCCGGAGGTCGCGCGCAGTTGCGCGTCGAGCTCCGCGGCGATGATGCCCGCCAGCGACGTCTTCCCGAGACCCGGAGGCCCGCTCAGCAGGACGTGGTCGGCGGGTTGGCCCCGGCCCCGCGCCCCACGGATGACCAGCTCCAGCTGGCGCTTGATGCGGTCCTGGCCGACGAACTCGTCCAGCCGCCGTGGCCGCAGCGACGCCTCGTCGCGGTCCTCCTCCGGTAGGCCCGCCAGGTCCAGCACCTCACTGCGCTCGGTCACTGGCCCGCCCCGGCAAGAGACCGCAGAGCCGCCCGCAGAAGCTCGCCGACGTCGCCGTCGTCGAGCAGCGGCTCGACCGCTCGCTGCGCTTCCGCCGCGCTGTAGCCGAGCTCCAGGAGGGCCAGGCGGACCTCGCCCAGGGCAGTCGCCCCAGCCGCGGCGACGGTCACGACGTCCGCCTGTCCGCCGGGGCCGAGCTTGTCGCGCAGCTCGAGCACCAGCCGCTGGGCGCTCTTGCGACCGATGCCGGGCACGACCATGAGCGCATCGACGTCGCCGCCGCCCACGGCCCGTCGCAGTGCGTCGGGCGCGAGCGTGGACAGCGCCGCCAACGCCAGCTTGGGCCCGACCCCCGACGCCGTCAGCAGCGCCTCGAACAGGTCTCTCGCCTCCGCGGTGGGGAACCCGTACAGGGTCATGGAGTCCTCACGGACCTGGAGCGACGTGTGCAGCTCGACGTCACCGCCGGGTCCCGGGAGCCGGCCGGCGAGCCCGGCGGGGACCACCACCAGGTAGCCGACCCCGCCCACGTCCACCACGACCTGGGCCGCGTCACCCGATGGGGAGCTGCCGCGAGCGGAGACGCTGCCCCTCAGCTGTGCGATCATCGCTCACCTCGCGTCCCGCCCACCGCACGGACGTGCGGCCGGTCGAGGACGGCCTCCCAGTCCTTGGGACCGTCAGCCTCGGCCGCCGCTTCGGCGCTGCGCAGCCGGCCAGAGGCGTTCGCCTCGTCGGCATCACCGACCTGCCGGGCACGTGCCAGGTGGCACAGGGCGACCGCCAGAGCGTCGGACACATCCGCGGGCGTGGGACGCTGCGGGAGCCTCAGCTGGGCCGCCACCATCCGGGCCACCGCCTGCTTGTCGGCGGTGCCGTGACCAGCCACCGTCAACTTGACGTCGGTTGGGGTGTAGCTGGCCACCGGCAAGCCCGCCTGAGCCGCCGCCAGCAGCGCCACTCCGGCCGCCTGTCCGACGCCCATGGCGGTGCGGGCGTTGGCGGAGAACAGCACCCGCTCGCACGCCACGACGTCGGGTCCGTGACGGTCGATCGCGTCGGCGACCGCGACGTGCAGTGCAGCCAGGCGTCGCTCGATCGGCAGGTCCGCGGCGGTCCGGACGACGTCCATCGCGATCGCCGAGGGCGCCGCCGGTGGTCCGTCGACGACGCCCAGGCCACACCGGGTCAGCCCCGGGTCGACCCCCAGGACGCGCAGCCGCATCACCTCTCCCCCGAACACGTGTTCACGGCACGATAGCAGCGCGGCGCGAGACGGCTGGGCAACCCCGACGCCGGTCACGGGCCTGGGGCGGCCACGGCGACCGTTGTTCGGTGTCTCACGTGTCGTCCTCCTGTGGAGGCGGTGGGGCGTCGTCGGGGGGCCCGATGGTGATCGGTGCGTCGAAGCCGAAGTAGGTGTGATCCATGAAGTGTCCCTGGGCGCGCATCTCGGCACGGCGGACGAGCCCGCCGTCATCGATCCACAGCCGGTACCAGATCGGGCTCTGGTCGCCCACGAGGACGAAGAACGACAGGATCTGTGTCCCAGTGCCATCGATGTCCTCCGCGTCGACGACGTGCACGCCGCGCTTGTCCTCGTAGTCCCAGATGTAGGACGGGACGCGCAGGGACGGCCCGCGGCTGACCATCCACGGCTGGTCCTCCTTGCGGCGCCAGATGACGTCGCCGACGCGGATCGTGACGCGGTCGTAGGTGTGGACCTCGAACCGCAGCCGGTCGGGGGCGACCATCGCTGCGGAGGACCGGATCGGAGGATCGGTGGGCCCGAAGACCTCCTCGTAGCGCAGCGACCGCAGATCGCCCATGACCCGCGCCATCCGCTCGAGCAGATCGGTGCCGTCGGGGGCGGGAAGTGGGGGCAGCGGGAACCTCGCGGGCGAACCGTTCACGCCGTCCATGGTGACCTCGATCGTCTCGCCGCCGTCGAGCACCAGTGCGGTCTCGCGGCACGCCAGGCCGCACGACTCGAGGGTGTGCTGCTTTCCAGCGACGGTCAGCATGGCGCGCCGGCCCTCGGCGTTCTCCGGACCGCCGCCCGGCAGCAGGTGGACGAGCACGTCGTTGCGGCCGGGACGGCCCGGGCGCAACGTCAGCCCGACGACCACGTCCCCGGTGGTCGCCGCCAGCGTCAGGTCGTCCTCACGGGGATAGGCCGGCGACGCGGTGCCGTGGGCCTGGGCTGCATCCTCGGCGGCGCGGCGGGGCGGCACCGGGTAGGCGGCGAGCAGGGCAGCGGCCGCGACCACGATCACCGACAGCACCGCCTCGCGACGGGGACGTGCCACGCGACGCTGCCAGGCTCGCCACGACAGCGGCACCATGAGCGCGACCGCGGTGAGCTTCAAGGCCAGCACCTGCCCGTAGGAGGTGGTCCACAGATCCCGGACGGCGAGGAGCTCCTGGGTTCCACGCAGGCTCCCGGACGCCACCGTCGCGATGAACGCCGGGATCGCGACCGGGGAGAACCGACGCAGCAGCTCACGCGCGTCCCCAGCCTGCCAGCCCCCCGGCGGGCGGAGCATCGCGAGGGCCAGGATCCCACCCGCCCACAGACCCGCCGACACCAGGTGGGCCGCGTCGACCGTGACCGCCCACCACGTGGGCTGGGCCGCCGCGGCGTGACCCGACGCCGCCAGCGCCCCGACCGCGGCGACCGCCCCGACCGCAGCCGCCCATCCGAGCCCGCCCGCCGCCGCCAGCACGGCCACCCCCTCCGCCGCCAGACGCACGAGCCGAGGGACGCCCGGTTCGGCGGTCAGGTAGCGGCCGACCGACGCCGGCGACAGCGTCGGTGCGGCGAGCAGCGCCTCGCCGACCACCACGGCCGCGCCGGCCGCCAGGGCCACACCCAGGGTCCAGGCGAGCCGGACCCGGACCCAGGACAGCGGCGGGTCGCGTCGCCCCAGCCGTGAGAGGAGCAGCATGCCGACGGCGGTGAGCAGCGCCGCGTACTCCACCGCACGCCCGACTGCCAGTACCACGTCGGCAGTCCCTGGCTCGACCGTGGTCGCCGGGGCGGTCTCGGTCGGGGTGACTCCCACACCGAACCGGAACGACCCGCGCAGCGTGTGACCGTCCAGCGGCGAGACCGTCTTCCACTCGACGAGGTAGACGCCTTGCGCGGTCGTGTCGAGGCTCGCGGCCATCGTCCGCTCGCCGGCGGAGGTCCGCTCCCAGACCTGCCCGTCGGGGTCGGTCACCCGCAGCGACGACAGGTCGAGGATCAGCGGCTCGCTGAAGCGCACCGTGACGATCCCCGGTGCGGTCGCCAGTTGTGTGCCGGCTTCCGGCTCCGACGAGACGAGCGCGGCGTGACCCCACGCCGGGGAGATGTCCACGGCGAGGAGCCACGCCGCGGCCAGCAGGGCAGCGAACACGGTGCGTACGCGGACGCCACGACGCACGGTTTCGAGCACGCGACCTCTGGATACGGCGACGACGGTCGGCTGGCCCGTCATCCTACCGTCGCGTAGTACGAGGACCGCCGCCGTCTCGGCTGGCCCGCCGGTGCGCCTGAACGTCGCGTACGGTCATGCCGCGGGCGACCTGTGATGGTCGCGGCGTCGCCACCGCTCGACCGCTCCCGTGCTACGACCCGTCGGGAGCATCCACCGACGTCGACGCAGGAGTGGTTGTGCCGAAGGACGTGACGGTCATTCCTCCGCCAGCTGCTCCATCAGCTCGTCGGCGACGTCGTAGTTGGCGTAGAACTCCTGGACATCGTCGTTGTCGTCGATCGCGTCCAGCAGGCGCATCAGCTTCTTGGCCTGCTGCACGTCGGTGATCGGCACGGTGCTCGCGGGGACCATCGTCGAGACCGCCTCCTTCACCGGCAGGCCCTTGTCCTGCAACGCGCCCCGCAGGCCACGCACGTCGCTGGGATCGCACCACGCGATGAACTGGTCCCCTTGGTCCTCGATGTCCTCCAAGCCGGCGTCGAGGCCGGCGACCAGCACGTCGTCTTCGGTGACGCCGTCGGAGCCGACCACGACCATCCCGCGGCGGTCGAACAGGTACGCCACCGAGCCGGGTTCGGCGAGGCTGCCGCCGTGCTTGGTGAAGATCGCGCGGACGTCCGCCGCTGTGCGGTTGCGGTTGTCGGTGAGGCAGTCGACCAGCACGGCGACGCCACCCCCCGCGTAACCCTCGTACTGGACCGGCTCGTAGGACACCCCTTCGAGCTCGCCGGACCCGCGTTTGACCGCGCGCTCGATCGTGTCCTTGGGGACGGAGTTGTCCTTGGCGCCCTGGATGGCGTCGGCGAGCGTCGGGTTGTAGTCGGGGTCGCCGCCACCCTCGCGTGCCGCGACTTCGATGGCACGCACGAGCCGTGCGAAGATCCTGCCGCGCTTGGCGTCCGCGGCGCCCTTCTTCCGCTTGATCGTTGACCACTTGCTGTGGCCGGACATCGAAACGCCCTTACGGTGGCTTCATCGGTCAGGGTACTGGGGACCCGGGTCGGCCTCGCCGCGCTCCTCGGCTCCGCCTGGCAGCGACCGACGTGCCTCCCGGACCTGCGCGACGAACAGCCGGTGGACCCGCCGATCAACGGTCAGTTCGGGATGGAACGCGGCGGCGAGCAGGTTGCCTTGCCGCACCATCACGGGGTGACCGGCCACCTCGGCGAGGACCTCCACGTCCGAGCCGACCCGTTCGATCCACGGGGCACGGATGAACACAGCGTGCACCGGCCCGCCGTCGACGCCGCGCACCTCCAGATCGGTCTCGAACGAGTCGACCTGCCGGCCGAAGGCGTTCCGCCGGGTCGTGACGTCGAGGCCTCCCAGCAGGGTCTGTGGCCGATCCTGTGCGAGCTCGTCGGACAGCAGGATCATGCCGGCGCACGTCCCGAACGTCGGCAGGCCCGCGGCGATGTGCTGCCGCAACGGCTCCTCCAGCGCCAGGTGCGAGATCAGCCGCCCGATCGTGGTGGACTCTCCGCCGGGGATGATCAGCCCGTCCAGGCCGTCGAGGTCCGCGGGGCGCCGCACGCGGACCGCGTGAGCCCCGGCCTCGCGCACAGCTCGCAGGTGCTCGAGCACGTTGCCCTGCAGGGCCAACACGCCGATCAGCGGGGCGTCGTCGGGGAGCTCCGGCTCCGGTGGGCGGGTCCGGGTGAGGCGCTCCCCCGGGACCCAATCCGACATGTCACCAGCCTCGGCTGGCCAGTCGGTCGGAAGCGGCGAGCGTCGCGACGTCCATGCCACGCATCGCCTCACCCAACCCATGAGACACCTTGGCGATCACCTCGGGATCGTCGAAGTGGGTGGTCGCCTCCACGATCGCGCGGGCGCGCCGCTGGGGATCGGCGGACTTGAAGATCCCCGACCCGACGAAGACCCCGTCGGACCCCAGCTGCATCACCAGCGCGGCATCGGCGGGCGTCGCGACCCCGCCGGCGGTGAACAGCACGACGGGAAGGCGCCCCGCCTCGGCGACCTCACGCACCAGCGCCTCGGGCGCCTGCAGGTCCTTGGCGGCGGCGAACAGCTCCTCGCCGCGCAGGCCGGCCAGCCGCCGGATCTCGCTGGTGATGGCGCGGATGTGGCGGACGGCCTCGACGATGTTGCCGGTCCCCGCCTCACCCTTGGAACGGATCATGGCGGCGCCCTCCGCCATCCGTCGCAGGGCCTCTCCGAGGCTGGTCGCCCCGCACACGAACGGCACGTCGAACGACCACTTGTCGATGTGGTGCTGCTCGTCGGCGGGGGTCAGGACCTCCGACTCGTCGACGTAGTCGACACCGAGGGCCTGCAACACCTGCGCCTCGGCGAAGTGGCCGATCCGGGCCTTGGCCATCACCGGGATGGTGACCGCATCCTGGATCTCGGTGATCTTCTCGGGGTCCGACATGCGTGCCACGCCGCCCTGCGCGCGGATATCGGAGGGAACACGCTCGAGCGCCATGACCGCGACCGCGCCCGCGGCCTCGGCGATGCGTGCCTGGTCGGCGTCGACGACGTCCATGATGACGCCGCCCTTGAGCATGTCGGCGAGGCCGCGCTTGACCGGTGTGGTCCCGGTGATGGGGCTGCTGTGGTCAGACATCGAGCTTCCCGGCGCCAGGGGCGGATCGTGTCGCAGCGTACCGTCACGGCACCCCCGCGGTGGGGGCGAGGACGAGCCACGTCGGGCCCGGCTTGAGCGGGAACGGCTGGTCGTCCGGGCCGGTGAACCGGTAGTGCCGGTCGGGACCCGGCTTCATCCAGCTCGCGGGGTAGCGCTGCCCGTCACGCAGGATCACGGCTCGGCCGGTCCCGACCGTCCGGGTCCGCGTCAGCGGGTTCCCCGACGCGTCGCAGCACCCGCCGTCGCCGATCTCGACGGCGAGGACGACGACGTTGGCGGCGCCGATCCGGTCGTCGCCGGTGATCACGTGCGGGGAGCCGTCCTGCAGGCGCCGGTGCAGGCCCGCGTCCGCGTCGTACGCGAACCCGGTCATCGACGCGTGTGACATCTCGACGGTGATCGACAGGCCCGGGTCCTGGGTGCAGCCCTCACCGCACGGGACCGCACCGTCCGGGGGCTCAGACGCGTAGCTCCAACCGGTCGGGGAGGCGGGCGGGACGGCATCGGCCGCAGCGGCGAACAGCGCCTCGCCGCGGGCGAACAGGTTGTGTGGTCGCATCCGGTTGCGGTCGCGCCACAGCACCTCGCCGTCCTCGGTGACGAACGGGACGCCGGCAGATCGCAGGGACGTCAGCACATCCGGCCGCGCGCCCGAGATGAACAGCATCGCGTCGTAGGCTGGCACCAGCTCGGCGTCCTCGGGTCGAGCGGAGCGGATCGGCCCCACCAGCTGTGGGATGCGGCTCTGGAACAGCGCAACGAAGCGGGTCACCCCTCCCTCCGTCAGCTCCTCGAAGACGACGTCGGCGGCATCGAGCCCCGACTGTGGTCGTCCTGCGGGACTGTTCTCGACCTTGACCGCCACGACCGGGCGGTTCGCGACTTCCGCATCGTCGACCGACTCTCCCGTCAGTGGCGCCGTCATCTGCTCCGCACCGGCGGTTCCGACCGGAAGATCGTCGGCGGTCGGAGCTGGGCCAGCATCGCGTGGGGCTGCTCCCTCCGTTGCGCACGCCATCAGCAGCGCAGCGACAGCCAGGAGCACAGCAGCGAAGGGGTTGAGGCGGGACACGGCGCGTCCTCTTGGCGGGAGGTTCGGGGCGCCGGTGCAGCCTACGGACTCGCCACCGACCCGACGTCGTCGCCACGGGGGGTGGCATGCTCCGCCACGTCGGGACGGGAGGCAGGGATGTTTCGCGATCGGGTCGGTCCTGGTGGTGGTCGCCATCTCCGTTGTGGTCACGCGCGTGGCGACCGCCGCGTTGACGGTGACCGGCGTGTCACATGACCTGGCGTCCTTCCAGGCCAGGTCGGCCTTCACCGGCGTGGGGTTCACCACATCCGAGACGGTCGCGAACCACCCGGTCCGGCGCCGGATCATCCTCATCCTGATGCTGCTCAGCAACGCCGGCATCGCGACGGTCATCGCCTCCCTGGTGGTCGGGTTCGTCGACACCGACAGCGCCCGCGTCGCAGCGGCGCGGCTCGCGGGGCTGGCGGTCGGGCTCGCGATCCTGTGGCTGTTGACGGCGAGCGACCCTTTGGAGCGAGCGATGCGACGCTCGATCGAGCGGGGGCTGCGTCGCTGGGCGAGTGGCGTCTCCGTCCGTGACGACACGCGCCCGCTCAACGTCTCGGGCCCGTACGCGGTGCAGGAGGACGTCGTCGAGCCCCGACGACTGGCTGGCTGACACATCACTCCGGGACCTCAATCTGGCGCAGGAAGGGGTGCTGGTGCTGGGTGTGCGGCGCTCTTCGGGGGAGTTCCTCGGCGTCCCAGGCGCCGACACGCGGCTGCGACCAGGCGACACGGTGATCATGTACGGCAGGGACGATCCCCTGGCCGAGCTGAGTCGCAGACAGGCCGGGATCGGCGGCGAGCACGCGCACCGGGAAGCGGTCGAGTCACAGCAACAGGTCAAGGCGCACGAGGAAGCCACCGACCCGGAGCGAGCCGAGTCGGCGTGAGCGCTGGACCGGGTCGTGCTTCGACCGAGGTTGTCGAGGCACCTGAGCCCGCCCAACAGACTGACCGATAAGAAGTATTGCTCCAACCAGCGCATGTTGTGCATTGCTGAGCAGGCTTCCCATGGCTACACCTGGTTAGCGCTTCACGCGGCTCCCGGTACGGAGAGTTGTTCGACGCCACGCTCGTCCACCCAAGCGGCGCCCCTCAGCCACGGTTACGCGAAGGGGGGCTACGCCGCGAACACGGGCGTCTCCGTGGGGTCTCACGTCCGTGTCTCCACGGCGGCGGGACAGCCCGCCCATCAGGTGGCCCGCCTTGCCGGCCTCGGCGAGCTCGCCCAGTTTGCGGCGGGCAAGCCTTTCATCGACGTCGTCGCCGCGGCTTCCTTCTGCGGAGGTCGGGGTACCGCAAGTACCTCACCCCATCAACGACGACAGCCTTCGGTCCGGTCTGCCTGACGCGCCGATCGTTCCGTCGGGCAGGACGTACTGGTGCACGCGAGCCACCACCGTCGCCCCCTCGTCGTACAACCACTCTTCGCTTCTCGTCCCTGCCGGCTGATTCGCTGCCTTGGACGGCCGGTTCTCGTCGACCTTCATTGCCGAAAGCTCCCCACCGAGCATCCGCTCGTAGAACTCGCCCTCGTTGAACAGGCGCCGGAGCTGCCACTCGTCGATGTACCTCTGCTCCATAGAGGGCTACCCCCAGGCGGAGTACGCTTGAATCGGTCACCCGCCGACAGACCGGACCGAGATGACCACGAAGCATCTGCTGAGGTCCTACCTCGACGAGCAGATCTCGGTTGAGGAACTGCTCGCTGAGCTCACCGAGCAGACGTGGGACGACCCTACGCGGGACCGGCTCGCGATAAGAGCAGTCCACCTCATCGACGAGGCCTCGACGGCTGACCTGTCCGAAGAACACCTCCGCGAGGAGCTGTCGGACCTCCTCGAAGAGCAGGAGCGTGCGGCCGAGTTGCTGACGCACGTCAGAAGTGAGTCCGCTCATGGGAATGTCGTTCTCCGCGGAGTCACAATCAAGTCGGGCGCCCGATCCTCCGGCGTCCGGATCGCTCCCGGATCTCGGCGGGTCGAGGTCTCTTAGCCACCCTCTGGGTCATCCCCCGAACCCCTCCCGGAACCGCTCTTCCTCGTCTTCTGGCACTGCCAGTCCGACGTTCTGGAAGCGGCACGCTGAGAATGTGCAGTCCTTGACCCCGATGGCACCTATGACGGTGTCCCGGTTGCGCGGGATGATCCAGGACAGCGCTTCCCAGTTCGGGGCGTCCCAAGTGCCCCCAACGATCGACACCCCTTCGAGGGGAACGAGTACCGCCGGGCCCACGATGGTGCAGTTCGCGAAAGTGATGCCCTCTAGCACTGATTCGTTGACCGCCAGCCGAGAAATCTCAACGACTTGGTCGCGGTACTCCGAGGCGTAGGGTCGCTGTCGCTCCACCTCAGATCCCGAGGATCTGCTTCTTCTTCGCCTGGAACTCGTCCTCCGAGAGAATCCCCTGATTGCCCAGCTCGGCGAGCTTGCGGATCTGCTCCGCGTCGTCCTGCACTGGAGCCGCTTGGGGCTGTGCCATGTCCGCGTCGAGGATCAGCCGCTGGATGACGTTCTTGAGCTTCTGGGCCTGGTTGTGCGAACAGCGGAACACGATGTCGTTCCCAGCCGCATAGACCGCGACATCGGTACGGAACCCCGACTTCTTCACCTGCACTGAGGACACCTGACGGATGGGGATCACCTCGGTCTCCTGGTTGGCCCGCGACAGCGACGCCATGGACCGGGCCTTCACCCGTTCGATGCGATCGGGGTAGACCGACACGATCGAATTTTTCCCCGACTCATGTGACTCGACCGACACGAGCGCGTCCCCTGTCCTGGACCTCAGCGTCGTCGACGCCAGTGCGCCTCTGCTCGATCGCTTCCTGGGCGGCGTCCTTGGCCTTGTCCATGCCGTGCTGGACGAATCCCCTCGCCTTGTCCTTCCAGCCCATGATGAAGCCCCTTCGTGCGCCCAGGTTCGCGCGTCCCGTCACCCTAGGTCACGCCGAGGCGAGATACCTGCGGTTGCGCTGCTCCAACGCGATCAGCGCCGTCTCCTCGACCCGGTGATCCCGTCGGACCTCCTGCCACCGTTCGACCGTCACACGCAGCCTCTGCCCAGACAGCGACGCCGGCCGGTCAGACACCTCCAGCTGATCCGGCGGCTGCCCATCGCGGCCCGCCCGCCGTGCATGAAACCGTCTGCCGGTTGTGCTCCTGGTCCAGCGAAGGCGAACCGGTCATGCGCCGGCGCGCTCGATCACGTCGGCGTAGACGTCGCGGACCTGCCTGGCCACGACCGGCCAGTCGTAGCGCTGAGCCGTTTCGCGCCCCGCCCGGCTCATGGCCTCGCGCAACGACGGGTTGCCCAGGAGGGTGTCCAGCGCCTCAGCGAGTGCCGCGACGTCGCCGGGCGGGACCAGCCGCCCCTCCACCCCGTCACGCAACAGCGTCCGGTAGCCGGGGATGGCGCTGGCCACCACCGGCGTTCCGGCGGCCATCGCCTCCAACAGCACGATCCCGAACGACTCGCCCCCGAGCGCCGGCGCCGCGAAGACGTCAGCGGCGGCGTACAGGCTGGGCAGGTCGTCGGGCCTGCTGCGTCCCATGAAGGTGACCTGCGACCGCAGCCGCTCGGGGATGATCGCCTCGCAACGGCGACGCTCAGGCCCCTCGCCGACCACGACCAGGCGGGCCGACGGCCGCTGGGTCTTGACGCGGATGAACGCGCGGACGAGCTGTTCGAGACCCTTGCGGCGCTCGAGGCGTCCGACGAACAGCACGGTGGGGGCGTCGGCGGCGCGGTCGGCGTCGGCGGCCGCTGCCGAGAAGCGATCGAACTCGACGCCGTTGGGGATCTCCAGGAACGAGCCCGCCGGCAGGCCCAACGCCGCCGCGTGGTAGTCGCGGGCGGGCCGGCTGACGGCGATGCAGGCGTCGAGGCGCCCGATCGCCGCCCGCAGCAGCGGCCGCGCCGCCCGGTACAGGCGGTCGCGGTCCGACCAGGCGTGGAAGGTCCCGACGAGCGGGTGTCGGGCCCCCAGGCACATCGCCAGCGACAGCAGCGGCGCAGCAGGCTCGTGGACGTGCACCACGGCCGGCGCGAAGCCACGCAGCGCCGCCAGCGCACGGCGGATCGCCAGCGGTGAGTACGCGATCGGCGCCACCGACCGGTTGAACGCGATCCCCACCGAGCCTCCCACGGCGTGGACGTCGTCGGGCGGGTCGTGGCGCGCCGGCGCGACCACCAGCACATCGTCGCCGCCGATCTTCAGCCGCTCAGCGAGGCGTGTCACGTGCGCCTGGACGCCGCCGGGCACGGTGATGTCGTAGGGGCAGACCAGCGCGACCCTCATCGTGGCACCGTCACCGCGGCTCACCGCTGATCGGCGGCTCGCGGTCGTCGCCGCCACGCAGCAGCGAGTGGTCGGGCTCGCGATCCACCAGCCAGTTGGGCACGAACACGTGCCACTGCTCGGGAGCGAGCCCGATCAGGCGCTCCAGCGCCTGCGCGATCTGTTGGGTGCCGTCCAGGACCGGGAGGTGGGCGATGTCGAGCGGTTCGTGCACCACCGCCCGCCATCCCCGCGGGGTCGTGAAGCACGCGCCGGGCACGACCGGCCGGCCGGTGCGGCGGGCCAGCGCCGCCGGGCCCGGCGGCATCCGGCAGGGCTCCCCGAAGAACGTCACGATCGGGCCGGTGCCGGTGAGGTCACGGTCGGCCAGGAGCGTGGCCGTCCCTCCGTCGCGGACCACCTGCTCGAGGCGGCCCACCGCGTCGCCGCCACGGACCAGCGGGATCACCTCCAGGCCCAGGGCGCGGCGAAGCTCCACGAACCGGTCGAACAGCCGGCGTGGCTCGAGCAGCTCCGCCACGACGGTCAACCGCCAGTCACGCTGCGTGGAGAAGAACGCCCCGATCTCCCAGGAGCCGAGGTGCCCGGTCGCGAGGATGGCGCCGCGCCCATCCGAGCGGACCTCGTCGAGGATGCGGGTGTTGACATCCTCAGTGCGTGCCAGCACGTCGTCGGGGTCCAGGGTGTGCACCCGGAAGGAATCCAGCCAGTACCGGGCGTAGGAGCGGTACGCGTCGCGCACCAGACGATCCAGCTCCCGCCGGGGCGAGCGCCCTGCGGCGCGAGCCTGGTTGCTGCGGACCTGGTTGCGCTGGCGGCGGGGCGCCAGCCGGTACCACACGTCACCGATGGGGTCGGGGGCCCGCCACGCGAGCGCGTCCGGGAGCCGGGCTGCCGCCGCCCACACCGCCCGGTACTGCAGGTAGGTCGCCCACTTCCGGGGGGACATCGGCGGGGCCGGGGGGAGACCCTCCAGACCAGCGACCCGCCGCTGCCGAGGTTCGTCGTCGTTCATCGCTGCGCCCCGGCGGGTTGGCGGTCGAGCTTGCGCACGACGTGGACGATGCGCTGCACCACAGTGGCCGTCCCTCCGACCGCTAGCAGCCACAGGACCGGGACCATCAGCCAGCGGTGGAAGATGAGCGCCACGATGATCGCGATGGCGCGTTCGGCACGTTCGACGATCCCGACCGTGCAGCTCGCGCCCAGCGACTCCGCCTTGGCGCGGACGTAGCTGGTGACCTGCGCGGCGACCAGCGCCAGCGCCGCAGCGGCGAACGTGGCCGGCTGATCACGGACGGCCCAGGCGATCGCCGCGAGCATCACCCCGTCGGAGATGCGGTCGGCGACCGAGTCGAAGAACCCACCGGCGGGGCTCTCTGCTCCCCTTGCGCGAGCCACCGCTCCGTCGACGGCGTCCGCCAGGCCACCGGCGACCAGCAAACCTCCGCCCGCCGCGAACCGGCCGGTCACGACCAGGCCGGCGGCCACGGCGGTGAGAACCAGCCCTGCCGCGGTCACCCAGTTGGCGGTGATCCCCAGCCGTGCCAGGCCCACGCCGACCGGGTCGATGATGCGGCGCAACAGGTCGCGACCGTGGGCGTCGAGAGCCACTTCATCCCCTGCCGTGGAGCGGGTCAGCGGCGGCGACGGTACGGACGGCCGGCAGCGGGGGCAAGGTCGCAGACCGGCCCCCGCCGGCGCCGCAACGACTCTACGATGGCCCCCCCGCCGACAGGGCGGGGCGGGCGGAAGGCATCAACATGTCGAAGGATCTGAGCGTCCCCACCGAGAAGCTGCGCAACGTGCTGCTCCTCGGGCACACGGGGACGGGCAAGACCACCTTGACGGAGGCCCTTCTGGAGGCCGCCGGCCTGATCGGACGCCGGGGAAGTACGGCCGACGGCGCGGCAACGCTCGACTTCGAACCTGAGGAGCAGGACCGCCACCACACGCTGGGCTTGGCGATGGCTGCGATCCCCTGGCGTGGCTACAAGCTGAACCTGCTCGACGCGCCAGGCGGTGCCGAAGCCATCGGCGACGCCTACTCCGCGCTCGCCGCGGCCGACGTGGCGGTCTTCGTGGTCGACGCCACCGCCGGCGTCCAGCCGCAGCACGAGGAGCTGTGGGCGGCCTGCGACGAGGTGTCGCTGCCGCGGGTGGTGTTCCTCAACAAGCTCGACAAGGACACCGCCGGTTTCCAACGCAGCGTCGATGAGCTCCGCCAGCGGTACGGCCGGGCGTTGGCTCCAGTGCACATGCCGATCGGGATCGGGCCCGACTTCACCGGTGTGATCGACCTGCTGCACTTCACCGCGGTGCAGCTGAAGGACGGCGAGCGGGTCGAGCAGGAGGTCCCGGCCGAGCGCCGCGCACAGGCCGAGACCAACCGCGAGTTCCTGGTCGAGGCGATCGTCGAGAACGATGACGACCTGCTCGAACGCTACCTGGAAGGCGACGTCCCCGACGCCAAGGAACTCGGCGCGGTCTTCGCCCGCGGGATGGCCCGCTCGGGGTTCTACCCGTTGCTGTGCGGCTCGGCGGAGCTGGCCCTCGGCGTGTACCTCCTCGCGGACTTCGTGGTCGATCAGTGCCCGTCGCCGACCGACCGTGCCGCCGTCGCCACCACCACCGACGGCGCCACCACCGCAACGGTCGTCAAGACGTTCTCCGATCCCTACGTCGGTCGCATCAACCTGTTGCGGGTGCTGTCGGGGATGCTCACCGCGGACGACCACCTGATCGACGCGCGTACCGGGAGCGAGCTGCGCATGCACCAGCTGTTCACGCTGCGCGGCAAGGAACAGATCCCGGTGTCGCAGGTGCCCGCCGGCGACCTGGTGGCGGTCGCCAAGCTCGACGACGTGCTCACCGGTGACGTCCTGCACGCCAAAGGCGCCACGCCTCCGCAGGTCGCGGCGGTCGAAGCGCCCGAGCCGTACTTCCGCGTGGCGGTCACGCCTCACAGTGCCGGCGACGAGGACAAGCTGTCCACCGGCCTGGCGCGGATCGTCGAGGAGGACGCCAGCCTCCGGGTCGAACGTGACCCCGTCACCCACCAGATGGTGCTCCGCGCGTACGGACCGACGCACGTGGACGTGACGCGCCGACGCCTGCAGCGCAAGTTCGGCGTGGAGGTGGAACAGTCCCCGCCGAAGATCGCCTACCGCGAAACGCTGAAGGGCCGCGCGCAGGGGCTGGGGCGCCACGTCAAGCAGACCGGTGGGCACGGCCAGTACGGCATCGCACACGTCGAGGTGGAGCCGCTGCCGCGCGGTGCGGGGTTCGTGTTCGAGGACGCCATCGTGGGCGGAGTGATCCCCAACCAGTTCATCGCCTCGGTCGAGAAGGGGGTGCTCGAGGCGATGCAGCGGGGGGTGCTCGCCGGCTGCCCGGTCGTGGACGTCAAGGTCCGCCTGTTCGACGGCAAGCACCACTCGGTTGACTCGTCGGACATGGCGTTCCAGATGGCCGGGATCGTCGCGTTCAAGGACGCCGCCGGCAAGGCGGGCGTGAAGCTCCTCGAGCCGGTGCTGGAGGTGGACGTCTCGATCCCCGACGACCTGACGGGGGACGTGATGGGCGACCTGTCGGCGCGACGGGGACGTATCCAGGGCACGGACCCGGCCGGGCCGGCACGGCAGATGGTGCACGCGCTGGTGCCCGAGGCCGAGATGCTCACCTACGTCGCGGAACTGCGGGCGCTCACGTCCGGGCGCGGCACGGTGGCGATGCGGTACCACCACCACCAGGAGGTCCCCGACCACATCGCCCAGAGGATCGCCGCGCAGGCCGACAGCGACCGCCAGGACTGACGCCGAGCGGGGCCGGGATCAGCCGAAGGCGGGCGCCAGCTCGTCGTACAGCTCGGTGAGCGCCCGCGGCAGGATCCGGGTCGCCCCGATCACCGACACGAAGTTGGTGTCGCCGAGCCAGCGCGGCACCGCGTGCAGGTGGAGGTGATCGCTGATGCCCGCCCCGGCAGCGGCTCCCAGGTTCATGCCGAGGTTGACGCCCTCGGCGTCGAGCCGATCCTTGACCACGGCGACACAGCGCCGCCCGAGCTCCCACAGCTCCGCGGCGGTGGGCTCATCGAGGTCCTCGAGGTTGGCGGTGTGGGCGAACGGAACCACCATCAGGTGACCGGGGTTGTAGGGGTAGGCGTTGAAGATCACGTAGCAGCGCTCCCCGCGGTACACGATCAGGTTCTCGCGGTCGCGGTCGGGTCCACGGCCGGGCAGCACGCAGAACGGGCAACCGTCGACCGGGTCACCACCGGCGATGTACCCGAACCGCCACGGCGCCCACAGCCGCTGGATCCCGTCCACAGGCGGGGGCTGACCGGCCTCGGGCGTGCGCACCACCCGACCCCACATCGGGGTGTCCTCGACCTCGGGCACGGCCTGGAGGTCGTCGCCGACCGAGCCGGGGGGGTTGACGTCGGCCACCGTCAGCCTCCCGACGGGGCGCCGGCGCGACGCTCGCGCACCTCGGCGGTCAGCTCGGTGACCCACTCGGCGAGCCCGATCCCGGAGCGCTGATCGCCCTGGTAGGGGCGGACCGACACCGTGCGGGCTTCCTCCTCGCGGCCCCCGACCACCGCCAGGTACGGGATCTTGTCGATCTGCCCCTTGCGGATCTTGTTGCCCAGGGTGTCGTCGGAGTCGTCGACCTCGACCCGCAGGCCAGCGTCGCGGACGGCGTCGGCGACCGCGTTGGCGTACCCGGCGAAGTCGGCCGCCACCGGGACGACCGCCACCTGGACCGGAGCCAGCCACAGCGGGAACGCCCCGTTGAACGACTCGAGCATCACGGCGAAGAACCGCTCGATCGAACCGAACAGCGCCCGGTGGATCATGAACGGCCGGTGGTGTTGTCCGTCCTCACCGACGTAGGTCACGTCGAACCGCTCGGGGAGGTTGAAGTCCACCTGGATGGTGGTGAGCTGCCACTCGCGACCGATCGCGTCGCGGGCATGCATGTCGATCTTCGGCCCGTAGAAGGCGCCCTCTCCGGCGTCGAGCTGATAGTCGAGGCCGGCACGCTGCACCGCATCGACCAGCGCCTTCTCGGCCACGTCCCAGTCCTCGTCGCGGCCGATCGCCTTCTCAGGTCTGGTCGACACCGCCACCCGTGAGGGGCGGCCGAAGCCGAAATCGCGGTAGAGGTCGAGGGTGAAGCGGATCACCGCGACGACCTCGTCGACCACCTGGTCGCGGGTGCAGAAGATGTGCGAGTCGTCCTGGGTGAACCCGCGGGCACGGAGCATCGCGTTCACGACACCGGACTTCTCGAAACGGTAGACCGTCCCGAGCTCCGCGAGTCGCAGCGGGAGCTCCCGGTAGGAGCGAACCCTCGACTGGTACGCCAGGATGTGGAACGGGCAGTTCATCGGCTTGGCGTAGTACTCGAGGTTCTCGAGCTCCATCGCCGGGAACATGTTCTCGCGGTAGTAATCCAGGTGGCCGGAGGTCTCCCACAGCATCCCCTTGGCGACGTGGGGCGTGTACACCGGCTGGTAGCCGCGTCGCAGGTGCTCCTCGCGGGCCCAGTCCTCCATCTGTTTGCGGACGATCGCCCCCTTGGGGAGCCAGATGGTCATGCCAGGGCCGAGCTCCTCGGCGAAGTGCACCAGCTCCAGCTGCGGCCCGAGCTTGCGATGGTCGCGCTTGCGGGCCTCGTCCAGGCGGCGCAGGTGCTCGTCGAGGGCTCTCCGCGACTCCCATGCGGTGCCGTAGATACGCTGCAGCATCGGTTGTGACTCGTCGCCACGCCAGTACGCCCCGGCGGTGCGTAGCAGCTTGAACGCCGGCACCCAGCCGCTGTCGGGCAGGTGTGGTCCGCGACACAGGTCGGCCCAGCGCTCCCGGACCTGACCGTCTTGTTCGATGACGTTGCGGTAGACGGTGACGGTTCCGCCGGTCTGGCCGTGGCCGGCGGGCCCGACGCGACGCCCGTCCTCGGTGACGACCTCGACCTCCGATGGGTCGAGTCGCTCGATGATCTCGCGCTTGTACGGCTGGTCGGCGAAAAGCCGCAGCGCCTCGTCGCGGGACAGCTCGTCGCGTTCGAAGCGTTGCTTCTCGCGGACGAGGTCACGCATCCGGTCCTCGATGCGCTCGAGATCGTCCGGTGTGAACGGCTGGTCGACGTCGAAGTCGTAGTAGAAGCCGTCCTCGATCGGCGGGCCGATCGCGAACTTGGCGTGGGGGTACAGCTGCGTGACCGCTTGGGCCATCAGGTGCGCGACGGAGTGGCGCAGGATCGCCCGGCCGCGGTCGGTGCCGACCTGGATGGGCTCCACGTGCGCGTCGTCGGGGACAGGCCGGTCGAGGTCCCAGTCCTCGGGCGGGCCGGAGCCGGTGGTGACCAGGGCGGCAACGACCCGGCCCTGGAGCTGACCGCGCTCGGCCAGGAGCTCTCGGGCGGTGGGTCGGCTGTCAGCGCTCACGTGGCACCTCCTCTCGGGCATCGAGGGTAACCGCGGCGGCTGTGCAGGTCGGCCGGCGGCCTGCGGCTCACTCGCTGTGCAGAGCAAGCGCCCATCCCGCCTGCAACTCGGCGCAGCCGGACGCCGAAGACCTCCCGCGCGTCAGAGGGGACCAACCAGCGGGTGCGACGTCCCCCGTCGGCGACCAGCGTCAGGAACACGTCCTCGGCGGCGGGCCCGTCGTCCTTGGTGAGGAAAGGCCGCCGCGACCGCGTCGAGGGTCGTTTGGATGCCAGCGCGTCACCCGCGTGCGTCGCGGTCGGCGGGAACGGTGCTGGCCCCGCGTCGGCGGGGGCCGGGTGGGCGCGGCTGGGATCGAACCAGCGGCCTCTCGCGTGTGAGGCGAGCGCTCATCCCACTGAGCTACGCGCCCGGAACCGTTGAGGCTACCCCATGGCGGCGCCGGCGACGACGCGCGACAGTCAATCGCCGGGCGGGAGACGGACCTCGGCGAGCTGGCGGTTGCCGGGCGCGGTGGGACGCTGGCTGGCCGACTCGACGGTGACCACGACCGCGTCGGCGTCCGCGACCTGCATCGCGAACGGGACGGCGCCGTCCTGCGGGGCGCGGCCCACGTCCACCACGCTGGCACGGCCGTCGTCGACCCGCCAGAGCACCACCACCTCGTCTTCACCGAGCTCA
Organism: Actinomycetota bacterium; assembly: GCA_019347675.1. Lineage (NCBI taxonomy): Bacteria > Bacillati > Actinomycetota > Actinomycetota bacterium. The sequence goes on from JAHWKW010000015.1 coordinate 68,383, forward strand.
GGGAAGGCCTCGAGGCTCACGGCCAGGTGACCGTCGGACACCGCCGCCGCACCGGTCACACCAGCCGACGTGCGCACGTCGAGCGGGTCGCCGGACGCGAGGATGGACAGGACCTCGGCCTGACGCTCCACCACCGCCTCGTAATTACCGGTGACGCGACGCAGGTGGTAGTTCCAGAACAGGACCGTCAGCACGACCATCGTGGCCAGGACGGCACCGACGCGGAGCGCCGGCCGCGACCAGCGTTCCCACCGCGAGCGGTCGTCTGCGTCGTGGTGATCGACGCGCCGAACCGTCTCGGTCGCGACGGCGGCGCGGCGACGCTCCTGGCGCTCGGTGGCTGCCAGCTCGGCCGCCAGGTCACGTAGCTCCGCGACACGTAACCGGCAGTCGCGGCAGCTGAGCAGGTGCGCGCGGAACTCCGCGGAGTCCTGCGAATCCAGGCCGCCCAGGACGTGAGCAAGGGCGAGGTCCTCGTACCGCTGGTGGGACTCGGCCATGACTTCCAGGATAACCGCGGGCCTGACGCGCCGGTTCTCCGAACGGCCTAGACCTCCCGCGGTACGGTCGGCGCGATGCGGTCGAGGAACGCCGTGTGGCGCCGCGGAACCCGGGAGGTGGCCTGCCCTGCCCGGACCGGTGGCGAGGGGTCGGAAGGCCGGTGACGCGGCCGGACGCTGCCCTCGGTGCCCGCACGCTGCGGTCCCTGCCCAAGGTCGAGCTGCACGTGCACCTGGAGGGCAGCGTCGCCGTCGACACCGCCATCGAGCTGGCACGGCGACACGGGGAGGACCCCGACCGGGTCCTGCCGCTGGTGGGCAGGCGCTACCCCAGCCGGTTCCACGGCTTCGATCGGTTCGTGCACCTGTACCTCGCCGTCAGCCGTCTGCTGCGCAGTGCCGATGACCTGGCGACGGTCGCAGCGGCGTTCGCGCGGCACCAGGCCGACCAGGGTGTGCGGTACGCCGAGGTGACGTTCACCGCGGTCACCCACGTGCGCAACGGCATGCCGCCCCGCGCGATGTGGGCGGCGGTGCGCGACGGGCTCGCCGACGGCGGGCGCGACGTCGATCTGCGTCTGGTCGTCGATGCCAGACGTGACGAGGGCGTGGCCCACGCCAACGAGACCGTGGGGCTGGTCGAGTCGGCGGACGCCCCGGTGGTCGGACTCGGTCTGACCGGCGTCGAGGGTTCCTACCCGGAGCGCGACTTCGCCGTCCTGCGCCGGGCGGCGGACCGGCTGGAGCTGGGGCTGACCGTCCACGCCGGCGAGACCGGCAGCCCCGGCAACGTGCGCGACGCCCTCGACGACCTCGGCGCCGACCGCATCGGACACGGCATCGCCTCCGTGCACGACCCCGCGCTCCTGGCCAGGCTTGTCCGCGACCAGGTGCCGCTGGAGGTGTGCCCGTCGTCGAACGTGGCACTGGGCGTGGTGGGATCACTCGACGAGCACCCGTTCCCGCAGCTGTGGCACGCCGGAGCCGACGTCACCATCAACAGCGACGACCCGCCGTTGTTCTCCACAACGCTGACCGACGAGCTGCGCCACGCCACCCGGCTGGCGGGCCTGCGGCCCTCCGACCTGGCGGAGCTGCAGCGCCGTGCCGCCCGGGCGGCGTTCGCTCCCCGCGACGTGCGTGCGCGGTTGGTGGCGGAGATCGACGAGTGGGAGTCCACCGCCGACCACGGACGGGCGTGACCGTCCTACGCTCGTCGGAGGTCGACGCTTCTAGGAGCCGACGTGCGGATCATCAAGTGGATGCTGCTCGGGGTGGTGGTCCTCGCCGTGCTGGTCGAGCTGGCCGTCCCACGCTTCGCCGCAGCCAGGATCGAGGCCGGCGTTCGCGAGCGGGTGCGCGACGCGGCGGGCATCGACGCCCGTCTGGGCGACTTCCCGGTCGTGACCCGTTACCTGGTCACCGGGAAGGTCGACGAGGTGCGGGTGGTCCTGCGCGACGTCGTCCGCCAGGAGGTGCCCTTCACCCGGGTCCGCTTCGACCTGGACGGCGTGTCGCTGGACCGCGCTGCGCTCGTCCGCGGCGAGGTCGAGGTGACCGACATGGACACCGGGCGCGTGACCGCACAGATCGACACCTCGGACCTCGGCCCCGCCGGTGAGCAGATCCCCGACCGGGTGGACGTGGCGGGGCGCCAGCTCCGGCTGGGCGAGGCGGTCCGGGTCGCGATCCCCGACGAGCTGGTGCCATGCCCACCCCGGGCGGAAGTCGAGCCCGGACAGGTGGTCCTCACCTGCACCCTCGACCAGGTCCCGTCGATCCTGGTCCGCGCGGTCGGCTGACGGCACCGGCGGTCGCCGCCGTTCGCGCAGCGCGCCCGGTGTGATCCGGCGGGGGTGTCACGTGTCGCCGGCGTGATCGTCGCGGCGTGGCGGGGCGTGCGGGAAGTCGGGGGGGTCCCACACCCAAGGTCGCCGCTGCCACGGCCGGCGCCAGCGCAGGAACACGGTCAGGGCGGCGATCGCGGCCAGCGCAGCGTACTGCGAACCGGTCAGCCCCAGCAGGCGCCGGTCCTGACGCAGGAAGTCCGAGACGAAGCGGGCGGCGGCGTACCAGTACACGAAGACCGTGATGAGGAAGCCGTTCCAGCGGGGCTTGCGCTCCAACCACAGCAGGAGAGCCAGGAGCAGCCCGGCCTGAACGAGGTCGTAGAGAGCCGTCTGATGCACCGCCACGTCGAAGCAGCCCTGGGTCTGCCCGGCGTACGGCGGCCCGGCCTGTGGGGGCACAGGGTCGCCGAAGGCCCGCAGCGTGTTGGTGGCTCGATCCCAGTAGTTCCCGGTACACCGCCACGCCAGTGGCCACCCGCCTGCCGGGTCACCCAGGTGGTCGCCGATCGCCAGGTCCCCCAACCGCCCGATCGCGATCCCGGCCGCGAGCCCCGGGGCGGCCGAGTCCATCAGCAGGTCGAAGCGGTAGCCGGCGCGGCGCACCTGCGGGAGGGCGGCCAGGATGGCACCGGCGAGTCCGCCCAGGAGCGTGAGGCCCCCTTCCCACACGCGCAGGATCGCGATCGGATCGCGGGCGTACTGGTCGAAGTGGGTCAGGACGTAGAACGCGCGCGCACCGATCACCGCACCGATCAGCGCCCGGACCAGCAGGTCGTTGACCGCGGCGGGGATGTCGTGCACGTAGACGTCGGCGATCCCGCGTCGCTCCGTGCGGCGCAGCAGCAGGACGGCCCCGACCAGGAACCCCGCGGCGGTCCCGATGCCGTGAGGGGAGACGGCGAGGTCTCCCGCGATCGGGATGCGCTCGAGGATCGGCCAGGTCAGGTCGGCCACGAGGAGCACGGCCAGCGTCAGCACCTGCCCGGCAGGTACCGACGCGGATCGACGGGTGTGCCGCTCACACGCGTCTCGAAGTGCAGGTGCGAACCGGTCGAGTACCCGGTGCTCCCGACGCTGCCGATGCGCTGGCCCTGGGCGACCCGCTGGCCGTCCGCGACGGCGAACGCGCTTTGGTGCGCGTAGGCGGTGACGACCCCGTCGCCGTGCGCGATCAGCGTCAGGCGCCCGTACCCGCCCTGCCAACCGACGAAGAGGACCTGCCCGGCCTTGGCAGCGAAGATCGGGTCGCCGGTGTTGCCGTCGATGTCGATCCCGGTGTGCATCCGTCCCCAGCGGCGGCCGAACCCGGATGTGACCCGGTCGCAGCGTGGCCACGCGTACCCGCCGACGCCGACGGCGGCGGGGACGGCCCCCCGCGCGGAGCGGGTGGAGGAGGCCGAGGCGGCGGACCGCGCGGCGCGGGCGGCCGCCTCCTTTCGGCGGATCAGCTGCTCGACGCGCCGCGACTCCGCCTCCAGGTCCTCGCGCTGCTCCTCGAGCCCAGCGACGTTGGCGCGGGCCGCAGCGGCCTGGAGGGCGCGGTCTCGGCGCAGTTCGGCGACCTGTGCCAGCAGCCGCTCCTGCTCGACCTTCATCGCGGCCAGGTGGTCGCGTTCGGCAGCCAGGCGGACGCGCTCGGCATCGGTGGCGGTCCGGGTGGCGACGAGGCCTTCGAGGGCGGCCCGGTCCGACGACGACAGCGCCTGGACGTACGCCCCGCGATCGAGCGCCTCGCCGAGCGAGCCGGCGCTCAGTACCGCCTCGAAGGGCAGGCCGGCACCCCGCTTGTACAGCGTCGCTGCGCGGCTGGCGAACGCGTCACGCTGGGCGGCCATCTGGTCCTGTAGCTGAGCGACCCGCCCCGCCGCCTCGTCCACCGCGAGCTGCTGACGGTCCAGGGCAGCGGCCGCCTCGTTGACGGCCTCCTCGAGGAGCGACAAGCGGGCGTCGGCGTCGCGGAGCGCCTGGTCCGCGTCGCGCTGCTCCGCGCGGGCGCTTCTCAGCTGCGCTTCGACCGCGGACACCTTCCGGCGGGCGTCGTCCAGAGCCCGCTGGTCGTGGCCGGTGCCGTGGGCGGAGGCAACCGACGGGGCGAGGGCGACGACGAGGCTGGCGACCGCTGCGGCGGCGAACGCCTGGACGCGACGGGCAGCCGTCAACCGCTTGCTCCTCGCGGTGGGTGCAGGCGCCGCCACCCCGCGGCGCTGGTCGGCCAGCGACCCTAGCAAGCCCGGTCGCCCGCGGGAGCACAGCGGTGCGGGCCGCGATCAGCGAGGGAGAGCTCTGCGACGTGCTCGGGCAGTTGCCGCCGGACATCCCCGGCGTGTCAGCTGACGGCTCGCAGCTGGCTGGAGAGCGAACATCACGAACCGCGCTGGCTCTCTGTTATCCTCCGCGGATCCGGCGGGAACATCTGCGGGTCGGCGCAGGTTGTGTGCGCTCGGACGTCGCGCGATGTGGTGCGGCTTCCCCCGCCGACACGGGGATCTCGATGAGCACCATGCACCGCCCTCCTTCACCGGAGACGGCCGTCACGACGTCGGACCAGGACGCGATCCCGCCACCGTCGCCGCCGTTCGCCCGCCGCCGCGTCATCGTCGCCGCGGCGGTGCTGGCGGTCGTCGTGATCGCGTTCGTCGGGGCGCTCCGCCTGGTCCACCGCGGAGAGGTCCTCCCCGGCGTCGTGGTCGACGGCGTCGAGGTCGGCGGCCTGGGCCGCCAGGATGCCCACGCGGCGCTGATGCAGCTCGTCGCGGCCCGTCAGAGCGACCCGGTCACCTTCACCCTCGAGGGGCGTGAGTTCGCCTACGTCCCGGGTACCGAGGGGTACGGGGCCGACCTGGCCGCAGCGGTCGACCGGGCGATGGCGCCCGGGCGTGACCGCAACGTGCTCGCCGACAGCTGGACGCACGTGGCGTCGCTGTCGGGCCGCCGGATCGAGGTCAGCCTCGTCGACCGTTCCAACGAGGAACGTGCCCGTGCGTTCGTCACCGACGTGGCCGAGCAGGTCGACCGGGAACCGTTCGTCGGTCGGGTCACCGCCGATCCCGACACCCTCGTCGTGACCGCCGAGCCGCCCGCCGACGGCGTCCGCGTCAAGCAGGAACAGGCGCTGGATCAGCTCCTGGCGGCGATCCGTGTGGCCGGGCCTCAGTCCATGCCGCTGCCGGCCGAGGTCCTGCCGGTGGATATCGCCCCGGAGCAGGTCGACCGTGTCGCCGCGCAGGCGCGGCATGCGCTCGCCGAGCCGCTGAGGCTGACCGCCCACGGCAGCACGGTGGCGGTGCTGGATCCCGGCGACGTCGCTCCGCTGATCGCGGCAACCGTCAACGAGTCCGGCGCGTTCGTCCTTCACGTGCCGGTCGACGCGGTGCGTTCCGCGTTCGCGCCCTACCTCGACCGGCTCAACGTCGCGCCCCGCTCGGCGACGTTCGAGGTCATCGGCGGCCTGGTGGCCTTCGACGACAAGGACGACGCGACCTGGGAGCCCAAGCCGGCGGACCTCCGCCTCGTCCCCAGCGCGGACGGCGCCGAGTTCGACCCCGAGCGCACCGCCCGCCAGCTCACGGAGCTGCTGACGAGCGGAACCCGCCGAGCCGCCCTCGACCTGGTCGTCGTCGAGCCGGACCTGACGACGGAACAGGCCCGGGGGCTTGGCGTCACCAAGCTGATCGGGACGTTCACCACCTACCACGAGTGCTGCAAGAACCGCGTCCGTAACATCCAGCGGATGGCGGATCTGATCCGCGGGAAGGTGCTGCGGCCGGGCGAGACCTTCTCGATCAACGCCCACGTCGGGGAACGCACCCGCGCGAAGGGGTTCGCGGCCGACGGCACGATCGTGGGCGGCGAGTACGTCAACGAGGTCGGGGGTGGGGTGTCGCAGTTCGCCACGACCGCGTACAACGCGGCGTTCTTCGCCGGGATCGACATCGTCGAGCACAAGGCCCACAGCTACTTCATCTCGCGGTACCCGATGGGCCGCGAGGCGACCCTGTACTACCCGGGGGTCGACCTGAAGCTGCGCAACGACAGCGACAACGGGATCCTGATCCATACCTCGTACACCGACAGGTCGATCACGGTGTCGCTGTTCGGTGACAACGGTGGCCGCCGGGTGACGGCCGTCCACGGACAGCCGACGAACTGGCGCGACCACCGCACCGTCTACCGCGACAACCCGAGCCTGCGACCGGGCAGCTCCCGGCGGGTGCAGGCGGGCGGCCGTGGTTTCGATGTGACCGTCACCAGGACCATCGACCGTGACGGTCGCAGCACCGAGCAGCGGATCTTCACCCGCTACGAGGCGCCGCTGGAGATCGTCGAGCGCAACGACCGCGCCGCCCCGCCGCCTGCTCCCGCCCCGGAGCAGCCGGCCGGCGACGACCCGCCGCCGGCCGCTGACGCGTCGGCTCCGCCCCCCGAACAACCGCAGGCACCACCCCCACAGTGACGCAGGCGTCGGCCCGCACGGGGGTCAGCGTCTGCCGTCGGTGTACAGGCCGAGCGCTGTGAGCTCCAGCGCTGCCAGCGCGCGGTAGTCGCCGGCGGCGAGTGCTGCGCCGGGGTCGTCGACCGCGCGACGGAGCACGGCGAGGCTGCGGTTGGCCGCGGCCCGGTAGGCGAACAGCCGCAGATCGGCGCCCTCGTCGCGGAGCAGCACGGCGGCCGTGGCCTCGCGGACCCACCGCACCCGCCCCGGGACGTACCAGGCCAGCACGCCGACGATCAAGACCGTGGCGCTGGCCACCGCCAGCACCATCGCCAGCGTCGCCACCGCTTCCTGGTGGCTCCGCCCCGCCGCTTCGAGACCGCGTCCCGCGTCGGCGACCACGGCGAACGGCGTGCGCAGCGGCGCCCCGGCCAGCGGCAGCTCCCTGATCTGGTCGGCGATCCTGTCGAAGCCGTCCGCGAACCGCGCACCGGTGCGCTCGATCCTCGCGCCGGGCTCCGCGAGGCGGCGCACCACGCGGTGGAAGCCACGCGCGATCCACACCACGCCCACGACCCACAGCGCGACCGCGGCGTCGCCAGCGACCTGTCGCACGCGAACCGTCACGTGCTCGGCGTAGAACGTCATCGATCCCTCCTCGTTCGCATCCGACACGCGGCTGGCGACCCCCGCCACGGGGACGCTTCGCCGCATCCTCCAATCCCGGACACATCCACGCACCACCCGGGACGTCCAGACGACACGTGCGGCGGAGGGAGTCGCGACGGGCGGTCGCGTCGGCCAGGTCTGGCGGTAGCAGACCTGCGATCTCATGACGACCATGGGAACATGGCGCAAAAGGAGAGGGAGGCAATGAAGCTCCGCGTGGTGTTGGACAGCGTGCGCATCATGAACGACCGCGATCCTGCGATGGAGCCGTTGCGGCTCCGCGAGGCCGACCGCGGGACCCGCCCGGCGGACACGCGCCTCCACCTCGACGTCCGGGTGCACACCCGCAACCACGACGGCGTCGAGCAGCACATCCGCCTGCCGCGCCAGCGGTACTACAAACCGCGGTCGCTGTACTCGATCCGCATCGAGGAGCCCGTCTTCGAGGGTGACATCGAGGACCACCTCGCCGTCCGCATCGCTGCGCTGCCGCACGATGCCGACGGCCCCGCAGAGGCGGTCGACACCTACACGCGCGAGTTCGAGGGCGACCCGCAGTCGTGGCTGGGACGGTACGGGCCGCAGGACGCGAGCGGACCCGAACACCTCGGGTTCTGGCAGGTCTACTACCACATCGAAGCCCCCGACGAGTCGTGAACCAGTGACCTCGACCGCGCGTGCCTTCCCGCCACCGGCGCCCAAGGAGCCGATCCGATGAGCGACCGCGAGCAGATGCGTGACCGGCTGACACCGACCGGTTTGCAAGACGCCGTCGACGACGAGCCGCTTCGGCGCCCCACCGGGGCCGCCGCCTTCGGGGGGGCGCCAGCGTCAGGCGACGACACTGCCGCCTCGACCGCTCCAACGCAGCAGCCCGCGGGCGGCGGCCCCCCTGCGCCATCACGGCGACGCCGGCTCGTCCGCAGCCGCGACGACCGCATGATCGCCGGGGTCTGTGGAGGCATCGCCCGCTATCTGGGCGTCGACTCCACGATCGTGCGGGTGGTGTTCGTCGTCGGGGCATTCGCGTTCGGCCCTGGCCTGGTGGCCTACCTGGTCCTGTGGATCGCCATGCCGAACGAGCCCCGTTGAGCGATCACAGCTGTTGTCGGGTGTAGGCGGTCGACAACGAGTCGGCGTACTCGTTCCAGCGGTTCCCGGCGTGGGCGGGGATCCATTCGATCCGCAGCTCGGGACGCTCCTGGAACCGGCGGTACGCCTCCTTGACGAGATCCAGGTTGGAGACCTCGCCGGTCTTGCGGGTCCAGCCTCGTCTCTCCCAGCCGGCGGCCCACTTGGTGATCGTGTCGTGCACCAGCCGACTGTCGGTGTACACCGTCGCCGACGTCGCTGAGGGCACGAGATCGCAGCCGCGGATCACGGCCGTCAACTCCATCCGGTTGTTGGTGGTGTGCGGCTCGTGGCCGTGGCTCTGCACGACGATCTCACCGTCCACCACGTACACCGCCCCCCAACCACCCGGCCCCGGGTTGGGGTTGGCACTGCCGTCGGTGAAGACACCGCTGTCGGGCCCGCCGCTGTACCGCGACAGCACCTCGGCCAGCGTGAGGTTCTCCTGCAGACCATGTCCCGGCCTGTCGCCTCTGGCCTGCCCCCCGGGAGCGCCGGACACATCCTGGTGGCACGACCGGCAGTGGCGCGGCGTCCAGCCCGGGTACCGGCTGCGCACGTCGTCGGGGACCGAGAAGTTCGTGCCACAGCGTTCGCAGGTCAACTCGGACATGCGGCCAGGGTAAGCAGTCGGCGGCTGCCCGGCTCTACTCCCCCGGTGTCGCCCCCGCCTCCTGCGGTGAGCTCTCGATCGGCGACTCGGACGGGCTCGCCTGCTGCAGCCGACGCTCGATCTCCGCGTCGGGGAGCGGGTTGCGCACCGACATGACGGTCGCAACCGTCAGCACGACGGCGACCAGAACCAGCGGCGCCCACGGGGGGATGTGCACGATCGTCCACTCCGGCAGGTGGACACGTCCCGCGTCCTGGAGGTGCACCAGCTCCTCGTAGATCAGCTTCACCCCGACGATCCCCAGGATCAGCGCCAGGCCGGTATCGAGGTAGCGGAACCGCGCGACCAGGTCCGCCAGGAGGAAGTACAGGGCACGCAGTCCCAGCAGCGCCATGGCGTTGGACGAGAACACCAGGAAGGCGTTGCGGGTGATCCCGAAGATCGCCGGGATGGAGTCGACGGCGAAGATGATGTCGGTCGTCTCGATCACGACCAGCACCGCGAACAGCGGCGTGGCCCACACAGCTCGGCGGCTGGAGGGGCGCCCGGCCTCCTCCTCGGTGAGCTCGGACCCGCGCACGAACAGCTTCTGACCGTGGAAGCTGTGGGTCATGGGGACCACACGTCGGACGAGGTTCAGCACCGGATTGTCGGCCGGGTCGACCTCGACCCCTTCGTGTCTGCCGAGCCTGTACGCGGTGTAGATCAGGAAGCCCCCGAACAGGAACGCCACCCACGAGAACCTGGCCAGCAGGGCGGCGCCGACCGCGATGAACAGGCCCCGGAAGACGAACGCGCCGAGGATCCCATAGAACAGCACGCGGTGCTGGTACTTGTTGGGGACGCGGAAGTAGCTGAAGATCAGGACGAACACGAAGAGGTTGTCGACCGACAGGCTCTTCTCGATCAGGTACCCGGTGAGGTACTCTTGGGTGGCCTGGCCACCCAGCCACATCCAGACCACGACCGCGAACAGCAGTCCGAGCCCGATCCACGCCGCGGACGCCACCGCGGCCTCGCGGGTGGTGACCCGATGTGCCTCGCGGTGGAACACCAACAGGTCGAGCAGCAGGAACGCCACCGTCGCGGCGATGAACGCGACCCACGCCCACAGCGGGACATCCCCGGTCCCGGACTGCTGTGCGAGGATCGCCCCGATCTCCGGGGCGGCCGCGTGTCGCACGCGTTACGAACGGTCGGCGGCGACCTCGCGGTCGAGCCGCAGCTCCTGCGGGGCGAGGCGCTGGCCGAACCACTGCTTGGAGTAACGGCTGGGGAGCCCACGGCGCAGGAGGAACTCCACCGGCTGCGCTTCGAGGTCGAACCCGACGGCCAGCTCACACTGGTCGCAGCGGTACTTGCCGAGTCCCTGCTGGGTCGCGACGAGGTACTGCGTCCCGTCGCAACGCGTGCAGGGCCGCTGGTCGGGGACGGTCCGCTCGAGCGTGCCAGTGTCGTTCATGTGCTCACCGTACCTGCGACCTCCGTGTCGGGTCCCGGTCGTTCGAACGAAGGTTCCCTGTCCCGGGCGTGGCGGTCGGGGAGCGTCACCGAGTCTAGGCAACCCCCGGCGTCACGGATCATGCCCGTCGACAGACGTACGCCCGCGCCCCCGTATCGAGGCGGACCAGGTGCAGCGTGCGTCCCCGTGGGCCGCGTCGGGGGCGTCCCACGTCGCGCCAGAAACGTTCCACGTCCACGTCGACACCGTGGGTGCGGATCTCGACCGGGACATCCCCGTGCGCAGCCAGCCACGCGCGGACGGCGCGGGCGCGCAGCGGGAGCTCGGCTTCGACCGCCCACGTCCGCCACCACGGTGACCGGTCGGGCCGCTGGCCGACCGACAGCAGCGCCCGATGGCGGGCGATGCGCCAGCCGCCGAAACCTGCGCCGAGCGCGTCGTGGAGGCGGGCGCGGACCGCGGCGGGCGCGCACTCGACCAGCCAATCCCCGGCTGGCCGGACCGGTAGATGCTCGGCGTCGCGGTCGCGGGAGCAGGTCAACGGCGGGGCGTCGGCACGCAACAGCGTCGCGGTGGCGACCTGCCCGTTGCGGCGCAGCAGACGACCCCACACCACCGCTTCGACCAGTTCCGCACCGACCTGGATGAACTCCAGCTCCCCCGGTGGAAGATCGGGGTCGTCCAGCGACACGGCCGGCGAGAGCACCACGGCGTACCCGCGTGCCGCCGCCAGCACCGGCTGCAACGCATCCAACGGCGGGTCGTACGCAGCCAGTCGTCGGGCCCGCCCACGAGGGCCACGCCGCGAGGGATCCACGTGCACCACGACGCCAGGTCGCGTCGGAGGACGTCGCGCGTCACCCACCACCGGCCGGACGGCAACGGCCCGGACCGTGGCGTTGTGCCGGGCGAGGACCAGGCGGGCCTCGTCGCGATCGACCGCAGCGACCACGCTGCCCTGGCGGGCGATCGCCAGGGCGTCACCGCCGACGCCGCTGCACAGGTCCGCGACGAACGGGACGTCGCGGAACCGCGTCGCACGCCACGCCGACACGGCCGGGTGGCTGGCCTGTTCCAACGCATCCGGTGTGAACAGCAGGGCGTCGGCGTCGCGGTGGACGCCTCTGGCTCGGCGGCGCGCATCCGCGCATGCCATCACAGCGGCGCCGCGGGTCGGGCTCAGCCCATCTGCGCGCAGGTCGGACCCGACCTGGAGAGGATCCTCGCCCCGGTCGAGTCGTGCCGTGGCGTCCGCGACCGCGGCCAACCCCTGCGGACCGGCGACCCAACGGGCGACGTCGGGCGGGAGCGAACCGCTCACCGGACCGCCACAACCGGCCTTGTACGCAGCTGTTCCCTCGACTTGCGCGGGTTGTCGCCTAGTCTGCCCCATGCGTGCCGCCGCGGGCGGCGACGAACCGGCGAGATGGAGGCGACGCACCGATGGCAGCACCGAGGAAGTCCGCGGGCAAGAAGACGGCCGCCCAGAAAGCCACAGCCCAGAAAGCCACAGCCAAGAAGGCCACAGCCAAGAAGGCTGCGACGAAGAGAGCGCCGGCCAAGAAGGCCGCCAAGAAGAGCGCGGCGAAGCAGCCGTCGGTGCGTTCAGCGGCGGCCAAGGCCCGGGGCGCGGCCGAGGACATCTCGGTCGTCGTCACCAGTAGGGTCAAGCAGACGCTGAACAACCTCGACATGCGCATGGACAGCGAGCTCGCGCACGAGGTCAACCGGCGGGTCCAGAACATGCTGAGTCAGGCCGCGGAACGTGCGAGGTCCAACAAGCGCAGCACCGTCCGACCGCACGACCTGTGAGGCGAGACCGGACGAAGTGACATCAGGCACTGCGCCGCCCTGATGTTCACGCACGTCGGCCCGCGGCCACGTCGATCGACGGTCGGCCGGTGGGATCACTCCGGTCACGGCAGCGGTCGCGACCCACCGTTCCTACCATGGGATCCGCATGGAACTGCTCCGCTTCGATGGGCCACTCGACGAGACGCTGGTCGAGCCGGTCATGGTCGTGGCGTTGGACGGGTGGACCGACGCGGGCAGGTGCGGGTCGGTGGCGGCGGAGCGCCTGCAGGCGCAGTGGCACGCCCAGGTCGTGGCGTCCTTCGACGGCGACGCCCTGTACGACTACCGCGACCGGCGTCCGATCCTGTCCATCGATCGCGGGCTGCTCGGCGAGCCGACGTGGCCGTCGCTCGATGTCTTCCACCTGCACGCCGGGGGGGACAAGGACGTGCTGCTGGTGCAAGGCGGCGAGCCCGATTTCGCGTGGCGGCAGCTGTGCGCCGACATCGTCGAGCTCGCCGCCCACACCGGTGCCCAGCGATACGTGGGGTTGGGAGCGGTCCCGGCACCGGTCCCCCACACCCGCCCGACCCGGCTCACCACGACCGGGAGTGACGAAGAGCTGCTCGACCGGTTCGGGCGCCCCCACGAGCGGTTGACGGTCCCGGCGTCCTGCCAGGTGATCATCGAAGCGGCCCTGCGCGACGCAGGCCTGCGCACGTTGGGCCTGTGGGCCCGCATCCCCCACTACGTCGCCGGGGAGTACCCCGCCGGGGCGTTGGTGCTACTCGACGAGCTCGCCGCGATCGTCGAGGCGGACGTGGACCTGTCGGAGGTGCGCGCCGACGCCGACGCCCACCGTCAGCGGCTGGACCTCGCGGCGCGGAGCAGCGACGAGATCTCGTCGCACATCCAGCAGTTGGAGGCCGCCTACGACGCCGATGTCGAGGCCGAAGCCAGCTTCGGACCGCTGCCCAGCGGCGACGAGATCGCTGCGGAGTTCGAGCAGTTCCTGCGGCGCCAGAGCGAGCCTGACGACCACTGATCCCGCTGGGCACAGATGAGCGCCCGGCGAGCGCCACGTCGGCGGACCTACCCTGCGGGCGGCATGGCGGCACGTTCCGCGACGACGGGATGATCCATGGTCGATCCGCGGGTCGATCCTCGCGACGTGCTGCACACGCTGGGTCGGCACATGCTGACCGAGAGCTTCGACTTCGTCCTGGATGCCACGGCGAGTCACGGAGTGTGGCTTGTGGACGCCCGTGACGGCAGTGAGCATCTCGACCTGTTCTCGTTCTTCGCCTCGAACACGCTCGGGATGAACCACCCTGCCCTGGTCGCCGATGACGAGTTCCGTGAGCGGCTGGCGGACGTTGCGCTGCACAAACCGTCGAACTCGGATATCTACAGCGTGGAGCTCGCCCGCTTCACCGACACGTTCGAGCGCGTCCTGGGTGATCCGGCGCTGCCCCGGTACTTCTTCATCGAAGGCGGGGCCATGGCGGTGGAGAACGGACTGAAGGTCGCGTTCGACTGGAAGTCACAACGCAACGAGCAGGCCGGCCGGTCACCCGACCTGGGGACGCGGGTGCTGCACCTGCAGGGGGCGTTCCACGGCCGCAGCGGGTACACCATGTCGGTCACCGACACGGAGCCGATGAAAACCGCCCGTTTCCCCCGGTTCGACTGGCCACGCGTACCGGTCCCGGCGGTGCGGTTCCCGCTCGAGGACCACCTGGCCGAACTCGAGCACGCCGAGGAGCGAGCGCTTCAACAAGCCGCCGCAGCGTTCGCCCGGTACGCGCACGACATCGCGTGCTTCATCGCCGAGCCGATCCAGGGTGAGGGTGGCGACAACCACATGCGCGGCGTGTTCCTGCAGCGGATGCAGGACCTGTGCCATGAGCACGATGCACTGTTCGTCCTCGACGAGGTCCAGACCGGCGTCGGTCTGACCGGTTCGCGCTGGTGCTACGAGCAGCTGGGCCTCGAGCCCGACATCGTCGCCTACGGCAAGAAGGTGCACGTCGGGGGGATCATGGCGGGGCGGCGCGTCGAGGACGTCGCGTCGAACGCCTTGCGGACGCCATCCCGGCTGAACTCGACCTTCGGTGGGAACCTCACGGACATGGTCCGCGCCACGCGGATCCTCGAGCTGTTCGACGCTGACCGGCTGGCCGAGCGGGCGGCCGCGTCCGGGAAGGTCCTGGTCGAGCTGCTCATGCAACTGGCCGCGGAACACCCGCACATGGTCGGCAACGTCCGCGGGCGCGGCTTGATGTGCGCCTTCGACCTGCCGGACCGCTCGACCCGCGACGCGGTCCGCCAACGGCTGTTCGACGAGGAACGCGTGATGATGCTCGGCTGCGGTGAACGCAGCTTGCGCTTCCGTCCTCCGCTGACGATCGAGGGTGGCGAGCTCCGCGTCGGAGTCGACGCCATCGATCGGGTCCTCACCCGGTCATGAGGCAACGCCGGCACTCGACCGGCCGAGTGCACCCCTGCGCTACGGTGCCGCGGACCGATCCAGGGGAGAGTATGCGGATCGCCGTCACCGGCTCGATCGCCAACGACTACCTGATGCGGTTCCCCGGGCGGTTCAGCGAACTCATCCTCGCCGACCAGCTGGACCGGCTCTCGCTCAGCTTCCTGGTTGACGAGCTCGAGGTGCGGCGCGGCGGCGTCGCGGCGAACATCTGCTTCGGCATGGCACAGCTCGGTCTCCGCCCCGTCCTGGTCGGAGCCGCGGGGCACGACTTCGCCGACTACCGCGCCTGGCTGGAGCGACACGGCGTGGACGCACACTCCGTGCACATCTCCGAGCTCAAGCACACCGCGCGATTCCACTGCACGACCGATATCGATAACCGCCAGATCGCGTCCTTCTACGCCGGGGCGATGGAGGAAGCCCGGCTGATCGAGCTTGCACCGGTGCTCGAGCGCGTCGGCGGGATCGACCTGGTGGTGATCTCGCCCAACGATCCCCAGGCCATGCTGCGCCACACCGACGAGGCCCGCCGAGCCGGGATCGCGTTCGTGGCCGACCCGAGCCAGCAGCTGGCCCGGATGGCGGGCCCCGAGATCCGCCGGCTCGTCGACGGCGCGGCGTACCTCATCACCAACGACTACGAACGCACGATCATGGAGTCCAAGACCGGCTGGTCACACGCCGAGGTCCTCGCACGGGTCGGGGTCCGCGTCACCACACACGGGTCCAACGGCTGCGAGATCGAGACCGCCGGGGGGCAGGCACTGCACGTGCCGGCGTGCCCGGAGAACGAGGTCGTGGACCCCACCGGCGTCGGGGACGGCTTCCGGGCGGGGTTCCTGACCGCCCACGCCTGGGGCCTGACCGCGAAACGCTCGGCGCAGATCGGCAGTCTGCTCGCGACGCTCGTCCTCGAGTCGCTCGGTACCCAGCAGTACGTGGTCGAGCCCAACGCGTTCGTGGAGCGCCTGGCACGCGCGTACGGGCAGGAGGCCGCCGACGACGTCGCCCCACACATCGCAGCCCGCGTCTGACCGGGTCGGGCGGCAGACGCGGACGTTCGGACGCCCCGCCGACGTTGGCCTTGGAGTCGACTCCAACCCGTACTGTGGCTCGCGTGAACATTTCGCGCGAGCACAGCAGATCCCACCACGACGCTGTTGAAGACGCCATCGAGGCCAAGATCGACGCGGGCGAGTTGGTCGCGGCCGACGTGCACGAGGCGACGGTCGAGGATCTCTCCTCGCGTCTGACCCATGCACAGGATGTGATCGACCGGATCAGGGCGGCGAACTACGAGCTGATGCGCCACCTCGAGGCGGCTCGGGTGCGTATCCGTGAGCTCGACGATGACAATCAGTCGCTGCGTGCCCAACTGCGACGTCGCGATCACGGGCGCAACTGACGGCGAACGACAGCCAACCTCGCTCCTGGCGGTTGTAGTCTCGTGATGATCCCCTGACCGCGGTGAGCCGTGGACGGTGAAGGGAGCCGCGATGGAGCGCCTGTCCGGACTCGACGCTGCGTTCCTGTACGGGGAAACGTCCAGCGCCCACATGCACGTGGGGTCCGCGATGCTGTTCGATCCGTCGACGGCAGATGTGGACTACTCCCTGCAGCGGGTGCGCGACACGGTCGAGGCCCACCTGCACGAGATCCCCACGTTCCGGCAGCGGTTGGTGTTCGTCCCGTTCAACCTGCATCACCCGGTGTGGGTGAACGACCCCGACTTCGACCTCGAGTACCACATCCGGTCCACGACGCTGCCCAGCCCCGGCGGCCTCGACCAGCTGGCCGACTTCGCGGCCGACGTGATCAGCCGGCCCTTGGATCGCGACCGGCCGCTGTGGGAGATGTGGTACGTCGATGGGCTCGAGGACGGCCACATCGCCGTGGTCACCAAGATCCACCACGCCGCGATCGACGGCGTCTCTGGCCGCGAGATCGCGACCACGCTGCTGGACACCGACCCGGATCCCGAGGTCAGCGCCCCGCAGGGGACGTTCGATCCCGAGCCGATCCCGTCGGACCTGCGCCTGCTGGCGCGTGCTGCCGCTGACCGGGCCAGTCTGCCCGTCGAGCTGGCCGAGACCGCCTACCGCACCGTCCGAGGCGCGTTGAAGCTGGGCGCTCTGGAGTTCGAAGCCCGACGAGACGACAGCGATCAGCCCAACGGCGACCGGCCGCCGGCACCGTTCACCGCCCCGCGGACGCGTTTCAACGCGTCGATCACACCCCACCGCCGGGTCGCGTTCGTCTCGCTCGCACTTGACGACGTCAAGCAGGTCAAGCGCGCGTTCGACGTCTCGTTCAACGACGTGGTGCTGGCGGTCTGCGCCGGAGCTCTCCGCAGCTACCTCGCCGAGCACGGCGAGCTCCCCGCCGACGACCTGGTCACGTGGGTCCCGATCGCGGTCCGCCCCGGCGGCGGCGACGACCAGCGCAACGCGGTCTCGGCGATGATCACCTCGCTGGCCACCGCCACAGCGGACCCGGCCGAGCGTCTGCGTCGGGTGTCGCGGAGCGCCCAGCACGCCAAGCGGCAACACCTGGCAATCGGCGCCACCACGCTGACCGACTGGGCGGAGTTCGCCGCGCCGGCGATGTTCGCGCGGGCCGCCCGGCTGTACTCGGCCACCGGGATGGCCGAACGGCACCGGCCTCTGTACAACGTCGTCGTCTCCAACGTCCCTGGGCCCCGACGGTCGCTGTACTTCGCCGGCGCCGAGCTGCTCAGCTACCACCCGCTGGGCCCGATCATCGACGGGGGCGCGCTCAACATCAGCGTGGTCAGCTATCGCGACGGGCTGTTCTTCGGGCTGGTCACCTGCCGCGAGAGCGTCCCGGACGTGTCCCGGCTGGGCGAGCACCTCGCCGACAGCCTCGCCGAGCTGCTGCAGGCGGCCCCCACCGAAGGATCGTCGTGACCCACGACACCCAGCGACGATGAACGTGCATCGTGCTCGGCCCGTCACGCGAGCCGCTCGACGACCCAGTCCACGCAGGCGGTGTACGCCACGACGTCCTCCAGCGTGACGGACGGGAACATCGCGACCCGCAGCTGGTTGCGACCGAGCTTGCGGTAGGCGCCGGTGTCGACGATGCCGTTGCGGCGCAGGACCCCGTTGACATCGTCAGCCGCGACTCCGGCGAGGTCGATCGTCCCCACGACGGCAGAGCGCGCGGCGGCGTCGGCGACGAACGGTGTGGCGTAGTCGACCTTCTCCGCCCAGCCGTACAGGTGCTCCGCCTTCGTGGCGCACTGCTGGGTCGCCCAGTTCAGGCCTCCGCGCGCCAGCAACCACTCGACCTGCTCAACGGCGAGGAAGACCGTGGCGATGGCCGGCGTGTTGTACGTCTGATGCTTGCGCGAGTTGTCGACCGCCGTTCGCAGGTCGAGGAACGCGGGGACGTACCGTTGGGCGCCAAGCTCCTCGATGCGTGCCAGTCCCGCGGGCGAAGCCAGCGCGACCCACAGTCCCCCCTCCGACCCGAAGCCCTTCTGCAGGCTGAAGGAGTACACGTCGGCCTCGGAGATGTCGACCGGGAGCCCCGCCGCGCCGGAGGTCGCATCCACCACCACGAGCGCCTCGCCGTCGGGACGGATCACGTCCATCGCGACCCCGGTGGAGGTCTCGTTGTGGGTGAGGACCTGGACGTCGACGCCGTCGTGGCCGATCAGGTCCGGCCGGGTGCCCGGGTCCGCCGCGACCCGCACGGGATCGTCGAGCCAAGGCGCAGCCTCGATCGCAGCGGCGAACTTGCTCGAGAACTCACCGAAGACGTAGTGCAGGCTGCGGTGGCGCACCAGACCGAACGCAGCGGCGTCGAACAGCGCGGTCGCCCCGCCGACCCCGAGCACGACCTCGTACCCGTCCGGGAGATCGAAGAGGCTGGCCAGGCCCTCCTGCAACCGCGTCACGAGGCCACGGACGGGGGCCTGCCGGTGCGACGTGCCCAGTAGTGCGACCCCGCGTTCGGCCAGAGCAGCGACCGCCTCGGGTCGGACCTTGCTCGGCCCGCTCCCGAAGCGACCGTCGCGTGGGAGCAGCTCGGGGGGGATCGTGAGGTCGATCATGGCGACTCCGCTGCGGGCTTGAAGGACGCGACGCGAGAGCGCCACGGCGAGGTCGGGGAGGGCAGGACGTTGAAGTGAACCACCTGACGTCCGCCGGGGGCCAGCTGGCCGGTGGTTATCCTGCGGCGACCTGCTTTCAAGGGATCGCGATGCCCGATACCGCCCTGGCCGCACGTGTCCGTCGCATCGAGGACTCTGTCACGCTCGCGGTGACGGCCAAGGCTCGGGCGCTGAAGGCCGCCGGCGAACCGGTGATCGGCTTCGGTGCCGGAGAGCCGGATCTGCCCAGCCCCGACCACGTCGTCGAGGCGGCGCAGCGCGCCTGCGCCGACCCGGCGATGCACCACTACAGCGCTGCGCCGGGACTGGCCAGCCTGCGCGAGGCCATCGCCGAGAAGACGGCGCGGGACTCGGGGCTGGAGGTGTCCCCGGCCGCGGTGGTCGTGACCAACGGGGCGAAGCAGGCCCTGTACGAGACGTTCCAGGTCCTGCTCGACCCTGGGGACGAGGTCCTGCTGGTGGCCCCGTACTGGGTCACCTACCCCGAGCAGATCGCACTCGCCGGAGGCCGGACCGTCGTGGTCCCCACCGACGCCGGTTCCGGGTACCGGGCCTCGGTCGGCCAGCTCGACACGGCCGTCACCGACCGCACCAAGGCGTTGATGTTCGTCTCGCCATCCAACCCCACCGGCGCGGTCTACCCCCCCGAGGAGGTCGCCGCGATCGGTCGGTGGGCGGCAGGGCGCGGCCTGTGGGTGGTCACCGACGAGATCTACGAGCATCTGGTCTACGGCGACGCCCGCGTCGTGTCCATGCCGGTGGTGGCCCCGGAGGTGGCCGACCACTGCGTGGTGGTCAACGGCGTCTCCAAGACGTACGCGATGACGGGGTGGCGGGTCGGTTGGATCATCGCGCCGGTCGAGGTGGCCGACGCGGCCGCCACCGTCCAGAGCCACCTGTCCAGCAACGTCGCGAACGTCGCCCAGGCTGCCGCCGTCGCCGCGCTCACCGGACCCCAGGACCGGGTCGCCGAGATGCGCGCCGCCTTCGACCGGCGGCGGACCGTGACCGTCGATCGGCTCCGGGCGATCGACGGGGTGGTCTGTCCCGAGCCCCACGGTGCCTTCTACGTCTTCCCCGACTGTTCGCGGTTGCTGGGGATGGCGGTCGGCGGCCGTCGTGTTGACTCCACCGTCGAGCTCGCCGAGGCCCTCCTGGACGTCGCCAAGGTGGCGGTCGTCCCCGGCGAGGGGTTCGGCGCCCCGGGGTGCCTGAGGATCAGCTACGCGCTCGGCGACGAGGAACTGATCGAAGGGCTGGAGCGGTTGACGCAGGCGCTGGTCGGGTAGACGTCAGCTTCCCGGCTGGGTCCCCGCCCGAGGCTCGCGCGGCACGAAGCGCAGCCAGGCGAAGCCCACGGCACCGGCCACGAGCGACGCCGCGAAGATCCCCAGCTTGGCGCTGGCGACGAGGTCGGGATCGTCGAACGCCAACGCCGTCACGAACAACGCCACGGTGAACCCGATGCCGGCCAGCAGCCCCAGGCCGGCCATCTGCCCCCATCCGGTGCCGTGTGGCAGGCGTGCCACACCCAGTCGCACGGCGAGCCACGCCGCGCCGGTGACGCCGATCACCTTCCCGACCAGCAGACCCAGGAACACCCCGACGACCACGGAGTCGCCGACCGCCCCCGCAAGCTCCTCCTGCGAGATCCGCACCCCGGCGTTGGCGAACGCGAAGATCGGCACCACGAGGAAGCTGCTCCACGGCGCGAGCTTGTGCTCCAGACGGTGCAGTGGTGAGACCGACTCGTGAGCGAGGCGCTCGACGTCGCGGGACAACGCCTGCGTGCGTTCCGTGGTCCGAGCGTCCTCGGGTGCACCGGGGTGGCCGGTGTACGCGTCGACGCGGTCAACGAGCCGGCGAGCAGCCGACGTGAACTCCTCGGGTCGGTAGAAGGACGCGGTCGGCGTGAGCAGCCCCAGCGCGACACCGGCGATGGTGGCGTGCACGCCCGACTCCAGCATCCCGAGCCACACCACCGTCCCGGCGAGGAGGTACAGCAGCTCAGCGCGGACGTGGAGGCGCTGCATGACCACGACCAGCAGGAGCCCGGCGACCGCGACGGCCAGCCAGCCCACCGACACGTCGGCCGTGTAGAACACGGCGATGACCAGGATCGCACCGAGGTCGTCGACGATGGCCAGCGCGAGCAGGAACAGCTTGGCGCTGATGGGGACCCGGGTGCCGACCAGCGACACCACGCCGATCGCGAACGCGATGTCCGTCGCCATCGGGATCCCCCAGCCCCGGCTGGCGGGGGTGCCGGCGTTGAAGGCGAGGTAGATCAGCGCCGGGGCCACCATCCCGCCCAACGCCGCCACCGCGGGGAGAGCGGCGGCGCGGGGGTCGCGGAGCTCGCCGACCACGAGCTCGCGTTTGATCTCTAGACCGACCACGAAGAAGAAGATCACCATCAACGCGTCGTTGACCCACTCCTGGACGGTGTGGTCCAGGACGTCGATCCCCCCCAGCTCGAGGGTGAGGTGCGTCGAGATCAGGGCCTCGTACGACGCGCTCCACGGGGAGTTGGCCCAGATCAACGCCGCGACGGCGGCGACGAGCATGACGATCCCGCCGGACGCCTCCGTGCGCATGAACGCCAGGACGGGCTGGACGACCGCCGTGGGCATCGTCCGAGACGACTCCGACCAGCTCGGCCGGATGGCGCTGGGCAGGATCGCCCGCTCGTGGTCGGGCGGGGTGTCAGGCGACATGCGCTGCGGGTCGGTCAAGGCGTCAGACGAGGTAGCGGATCTCGCCCTCGGAGGCGCGCAGCACCGCGTGGACCGCCTCGTGGAGCTTGCGGTGCAACGAGCGGAACCGGAGCGCCTCCTCGTCGACGTCGTCGGCCTGGCTGGGAGCGTCGCTGTCGTCGACCGCGAGGTCTGCCAGGGCCGCGTCCCAGTCCGTGGCCTCTGCTTGGACCTTCAGTCGCATGGTCGGAGCCTGGAGGAGAGCCCGGTCGAGGTCCTGCACGATCGTGATCACGACGTCGGTGCTGGTCACCACGCCCGGCGTGGACAGCAGGTGCAGTGCCTGCAGCTTGCGCATCGCCATCGCGGCGATCAGCGTCGGGTCGCCCAGCTCCTCGACGGCCGAATCGATCTCACGCAGGTCGATCAGCGCACGCGGGGGGACGTCGAACCATGCGCGTAGCGTGGTGAACAGCTCTTGCGTGACGTCGTGAAGCGCCAGCAGCTCGTCGGGTTTGGGGATGGTCTCCACGGCCCGACGCTACCCGACGCCGGTCCCTCAGGCGGGCGTCCCCGGCTCGAGCAGCCGGACCTCGTTGCCGTTGTCCACGTCCGGGCAGTCGGGGATCGGCAGGTCAGCCTGGTCGCCCTCCGGCAACGACAGGGACGGGTGCGGGCCTTCGGGTCGGACCTCGACGTAGTCGTCCCAGTCCACGCACGCGTAGCGCACGATCCGTTCGGGCTCCTCGCCGGTGAACCGCGGTTCGAAGCGGGTCACCGGGACCAGCCGCTCGGTCGCCGGGAGCGACAACGCGTCGCGGACGTCGTCGGCCTCCGTCTGTGCCGCCTGCTGCACCGCGATGTAGCGGCTCTGGAACAGGGTGCGAGCCTCGCCCGCCGCCTCGGCGTCGCGCAGGACCGCGTACCCCTCCTGGAATCCTGCGAGCGCCTCGAGCAGCAGCACCATCCCGACCTGGGCCTGCCCACGTGGTTCATCGGCTCCTGCGGCCAGCTCGGGGGTCTCCGCCGCGGCCGGGGGAGGCAGCGGGGCGACCACCAGGCCGGCCTGCTCGTAGGCGGACAGGAACGTGTAGCCCTCGCGCATGGTGCGGTAGGCGGACGCGACCGCCTCGACGGCATCGGCCACAGGGGTCCGCGCCTCGGATGCCTGCGCGACCAGCGTCTGTAGCTCGGGATCGATCTCCTCGAGCTGGATGGCCGCACCGACGAAGTCGCCGGTGATGTCACCCCACGTGGCGTCGGGTGACACGGTGGCGTCCGGCAGCAGCGGGACGTCAGCGACCTGGTCCTCGATGGCGACCAGGGCGTCGACCAGCTGAGCGTCGCTGGGAGCAGGCTGTTGCGCCTGCTGCACCGCGACCGCCGCGAGCCCGGCGACGACCACCAACGCCACGGCCGCCGCCAGCGGCCGTTCCAGCCGTCGGCGGCGCTGCCGGATGCGGACCGGTTCCGCCTGCATCAGCCCGGTGATCATCTGGTTCCTCCCCGGCCCTCCGTGCCCCCACGCCTAACAATAGACGAACATAGCAACTCCACCGCGCTCACGCGACGCCTTCGCGGGACGGCCGGCGGTCGCCACTCAGATGGGGCCGAACGTGTCGATGATCGCGGAGAGGTTCTCGGCGATCCGCCCCGCGGGCACCCGGTACCAGGCACCGCCGAGGATCACGTGATCGACCCGGTGCGCGTAGGCCTCCAGACGGTCGCGAACCTCATCGGGGGTCCCGGCCACCGCGTACCGCTCGACCACATCGTCGGGGACCGCAGCGATCAGCGCGTCGAGATCATGGGCGGTCGTGGCCCACACCCGGCGCAGCTCCCCGGTGAGGTGGCCGTCCCCGCCGGAAGCCACCACCCGGCGGTAGTTGGGAGTGGTGCCGTAGAAGGCGATCTGGCCCTTGGCCTCACGAACCGCCGTGTCGCGGTCATCGCTGATGCAGACGATCAGCGACGTGCACACCGTGAAGCTGTCTCGGGGACGGCCGGCTGCGGCGAGCGCCTCGTCGATCCTCGGCCGCTGCAGGTCCACGAACGCCAGCGACGTGAAGGGGTGGCCGAGCCACCCGTCGGCGTGCGTGGCCGCTGTCGCCGTCATCAGGGGTCCCACCGCGGCGACGTAGACCCGGGGCATGGCGCGATCCACAGCGGGCGACGCCCCGCCGAGCGGGCCACGCAGCACGCGGTAGATGTCCCCATCGAACGTCACGTCCTCGCCGCGGCGCTGGCGCCACACCGTCCGCATCGCTTGGACGTACTCGGCCATCCTGGCGGCCGGCTGGTCGAACGCCGCGGAGAACCGCTCCTCGATGATGCGGCGGACCTGGCTGCCCAGACCGAGGACGAACCGGTCACCCGACAGCTCGTTCAGGTCCCACGCCGCCATCGCGGTGATCGTCGGCGACCGGGGGAACGCCAGCGTGACGTTGGTTCCGATCTGGATCCGTTCGGTGTGCTGGGCCAGCACCGTGGCGGCCACGATCGAATCGCTCGTGGTCTCCGATATCCACACCGCATCGAAGCCGCGCCGCTCGGCATCCCGGGCGAGCTGCACCAGGACGGGGTAGGGGCCGCCGATCGCCAGCCCGCGGGTGGCCGTCACTCCTCGCCGAGCCTCGAGCGCACGACGGCAGCGATCCGGTCGGCGACGGCTCGCGCGTCGTCCTCGGTCTCGGCTTCGACCATCACCCGGACCACTGGTTCGGTCCCCGACGGACGCACCAGGACCCGCCCGTCGTCGCCGAGACGTTCCTCCTCGGACCGGACGGTCTCCCACACGGCGTCGGCGTCGGCCAGCCCGCTCCTGTCGGCCACGGCCACGTTCACCAGCACCTGCGGCAGGCGCTCCATGACGGTGGCCAGCTCGGCGAGCGACCGTCCTGACTGTCGCATCGCGCTGAGCAGCTTGACCGCGGTCAGGACGCCGTCACCAGTGGTGGCCTCGTCCAGCTGGATGATGTGCCCGCTCTGTTCGCCGCCGAGCACGACATCGTGCCGGCGCATCGCCTCGAGCACGTACCGGTCGCCGACGCGGGTCTCGATCACGTCGATCCCGAGGCGCTGCATCGAGCGCTTGAACCCGAGATTGGTCATCACCGTGGTGACGACCCGGTCGCCGCCCAGCCGCCCCGCCTTCTGCCGCGCTTGCGCGAGGATCGCGAGGATGATGTCGCCGTCGACCAGGTCGCCGTGGGCGGTTGTGGCGATCAACCGGTCAGCGTCGCCGTCGTGGGCGAGCCCGACGTCGGCGCGGTGTTCGCCGACCGCCGCGGTGATCACCTCCGGATGTGTCGAGCCGACCCCCGCGTTGATGTTCGCCCCGTCGGGGGTGCAGTGGACGGCGGCGACGTCCACCCCCAGACGGCTGTAGACGAGCGGGGCGATCGTGCTTGCCGCGCCGTTGGAGGCGTCGACGACGAGCCGAAGCCCGGTGAGGTCCTCCTCGGCGGCCTGAACGAGGTGCTCGACGTAGGCGGTGGTGCGCCTGCGGTCGTCGACGATGCGCCCGACCGCCGTCCCCGTTGGACGCGGCAGGTCGTCGCGACCCATCAGCTGCTCGAGCCGGTCCTCGTCGTCGTCGGCGAGCTTGTAGCCGTCCCCGGCGAAGACCTTGATCCCGTTGTCGCCGACGGGGTTGTGCGACGCGCTGATCATCGCACCAGCGGCGACGTCGGACCTCTGAGTCAGGTACGCCAGCCCCGGGGTCGGCACGACCCCGACCGTGATCGCATCGCCGCCCGCCGCTGCGATGCCCGCCACGAGCGCCGCCTCGAGCAGTTCTCCTGACCAGCGCGGATCGCGCCCGACGAGGACCGCGGGGCGGCGCACGCCGTCCTCGCGGAGCTTGGTCACCACCGCCCGCCCGACCGACAGGGCCAGCTCGGGCGTCAGCTCGCTGTTGGCGACGCCGCGGATCCCGTCGGTCCCGAAGAGCTTGCCCACGCGGGACCTACCGCTTGGAGAACTGCGGGGCCTTGCGCGCCTTCTTCAGCCCGTACTTCTTGCGCTCGACGCGACGAGCATCGCGGGTGAGCAACCCCGCTTCCTTGAGGGGCTTCCGCCAGTCGTCGTCGTGCTCGGCGAGCGCCCGCGCGATGCCCAGCCGCAGCGCCCCGGCCTGACCGGTGATACCGCCGCCGTTGATGTGGGCGACGACGTCCCAGCGGCCCTGCTGTTCGACGACAGCGAGGGGCTCGACGGCGTGATGGCGGTGCTTCTCCGTGCGGAAGTAGTCCTCCAGCGTGCGACCGTTGAGCGCGAACTCGCCGCTGCCCCGCCGGAGGCGGACACGGGCGACCGCGGACTTGCGGCGCCCAACGTAGATCTCGTCAGCCATGGGTACTCCTGGGGTACTCCTGGGCGAGCGCGTCAGGTGAGGTGGTCAGGCAGCGGCCTGGGCTGCTGCGCGGCGTGGGGATGGTCCGGACCGGCGTAGACCTTGAGCTTGCGGGCCATCTGCCGGCCGAGCTTGTTCTTCGGGAGCATGCCGGTGATGGCCTTGTAGACCGCCTGTTCGGGTGTCTCTGCCAGCAGCCGGGCGAACGGGACCGACTTCAGGCCGCCCGGGAACCCCGAATGGCGGTGCCACAGCTTCTTGGACGCCTTGTCACCGGTCAGCTCGATCTCGGCGGCGTTCACCACGATGACGTAGTCGCCGCAGTCGAGGTGCGGCGCGAAGGTCGGCTTGTGCTTGCCACGTAGCACGTGTGCGATCCGGGACGCCAGCCGCCCCATCACCTGTCCCCGGGCGTCCACCACGTACCAGTCACGCTCGATCTGGTCAGCGCTCGGCGTGTACGTGGGCATCGCGGGCTCGCTGCTCGGACGGTGTCGGCCAAGCGGACCGGCGACGTTCAAGAGGTTCGAACAGACCGGCCAGCCTGGCCACGGAAAGCGGCCCGCTACGGGCCGCACGCCGAGACTACCGCCGTCCCCCGCCGGCAGCAACCGTGCGCCGGCGCCCGGTCGCCGCGGCTGACGTCGCCGTGTCGTTTGGCGGCGGTGGTTACACCGCGTCCAGCACGTCGTTGGGTGGCGCCGCCGGCCACCGCCGACCGTAGGACACCGCCTCCAGCGTCAGACCGTGCGCAGGTGCGACCCGCGGCGCGGCTGACCGATCGCGAGCCGCCAAGACGTCGAGGGCCCAGTCGGGGTCGCGGCGACCCCGACCGACCTCGACCAGCATCCCGACGATCGAGCGGACCTGCTGCTGACAGAACGCCGGTCCGCGGACCGCGACGTCCACCAGCCCATCCGCGCGGGCGATCTCGATGTGGTCCACTCGCCGGACGGTGCTGCGGCCCTCTGCGGCGCGGCACAGCGATGCGAAGTCGTGCTCGCCCACCAGGTGCCTGGACGCGGCGTGCATCCGGTCCACCGACAGCGCCTCACCGACGTGCAAGACGTTGAACCGGCGCAGCGGATGCAGCGCCGGTGCGTCGGCGAGCCGGTAGCGGTAGCGGCGCTCGGTCGCCGAGAACCGCGCATCGAACGCCGGGTCCACGGACCCCACCCGCCAGATCGTGATGGCCTCGCCGACCATCCGGTCGAGCCGGCCACGCAAGCCAGGAAGGTCGGCCAACGCCCGTGCCGCCGCGGCCACACCCTCGTCGACGTCGACGTGGACGACCTGTCCGCTGGCATGCACCCCACGGTCGGTGCGCCCCGCGCCGATCGTGTCGACGTCCTGCCCGAGCACGCGCGACAGACGATCCTCGAGGGTGCCCTGCACCGTGCGGAGCTCCGGCTGCCGGGCGAAGCCGTGGAACGGCCCCCCGTCGTAGGCCAGGTCGACCCTGATCCTCATGGTGGGAGAGTCACGCGCGCTGGCGTGACCCACGGGCGCAGCCAGCGCCGCGACCGCGGACCGACGTCAGGTAGACCCTCCGGTGGCGCCACCGGCGTCGGGGCGGGTGTCGCGGTCCTCGTCGGGGATCGTCAGGTCCTCGCCCTTGGCGGTCGGCGGGCCGACCTCCTGCTCGGGGATCTGATCGCCGCGCTGCTGTGCGGCACGGTCGCTGGCGGCGGGCTTGGTGTCGACGTCGGGCGGGGCCTCCGCCTCCTCGACCACCTCGGGTGACACCGTCTCGTCGAGGCCGTCCTCGACCTCGCGCTCGCGCCCCGCGGGTTGCTCCTCGAAGTCCAAGTCCCGCTCTGCGGCCGCGTCAGCGCGGTCGGGGGGACGACGGCGGCGGAACAGGCCGCGGCGACGGCGGGCCTTACCCTCCTCGATGACCTCCTCGGGAGCCGCATGGGCCTGCTCGACGAGCTCCACGATCGCCATGGGGGCGTGGTCGCCGCGACGTGGCCCGAGCTTCAGCATTCGGGTGTACCCGCCGGGTCGGTCGGCGAACCGCGGCGCGATCTCCTCGAACAGGTACGCGACCACGTCCTGGTCGCGGATCTGTGCCAGTACCTGCCGGCGGGCGTGAAGATCGCCGCGCTTCGCCTTGGTGATCAGCCGCTCCGCGTACGGGCGCAGGGTCCGGGCCTTCGCCTCGGTGGTCGTGATGCGGCCGTGCAGGAACAGGTCCTGGGCCTGGTTGGCCAGCAGCAGTCTCTGATGCGCCGGCCCGGCACCCAACCGCGGCCCGCGCTTGGGCTTGGGCATGTCGTTCCCTTCTTCGGTCGAGGCAGATCGGCGACCAGCGGACCGGGCCGGGCTGTTGCTACTCGGCCAGGGACAGGCCCATCTCGGTCAGCTTCTCCTTGACCTCGTCCACCGACTTCTGCCCGAAGTTGCGGATCTCGAGCAGATCGTTCTCGGTCTTGGAGACCAGCTCTCCCACTGTGCTGACGCCCTCGCGCTTGAGGCAGTTGTACGACCGCACCGACAGGTCGAGATCCTCGATCGGCGTCATCAGGTCCGGGGACAGCGCCTCGAACGCCTCCTCGGGGCTGACCACGATGCCACCCGGGCCGCCGACCTCGAATGCTGCGAACTGCTCGAACAGGACCTTGAGGGTCTCACCGGCAGACGACAGCGCCTCCCCGGGTGACACGGCACCGTCGGTCGCCACGTCGATCACCAGCCTGTCGTAGTTGGTCATCTGCTCGACACGGGTGGACTCGACCTTGTACGCGACCCGACGCACCGGACTGAAGATCGAGTCGATCGGGATCACGCCGATCGGCTCCGTGCCGCGCTTGTTCTCGTCGGCGGTGCGGTAGCCACGGCCACGCTGGACCGTGAGGTACATCTCCAGGTGGCCGTTCTGGTTGAGCGTGGCGATGTGGAGACCTTCGTTGACCACCTCGACCTGCGTCGGCGCGAAGATGTTCTCGGCGGTGAGCACGCCCGGCCCGTCGCCCCCGAGGAAGATCTCGACCGGCTCGTCGGACGTGGAGCGCACGACGAGTTCCTTGATGTTGAGGATGATGTCGGTGACGTCCTCCTTGACACCTTCGATCGAGTCGAACTCGTGCAGGACCTGACCGCCCACGGCGGACTCGGCCGAGGTGAACCGGATGCTGGTCACCGCAGCGCCCGGGACCGATGACAGCAACGTGCGGCGCAGCGAGTTGCCCAGGGTGTACCCGAAGCCGGGCTCGAGCGGCTCGATCGCGAACCGCGACCGGGTGCCCTCCTCGACGACCTCTTCCTCCAGCCGCGGCCGGTAGGCGATGAACGGCGAACCGGCTGTGGTCCGGCCCAGCGAGATCTCGTCGTTGTAGAAGTCGAAATCGGACATCTGGCACTTCTCCTCGTCTCTCGCGCACGCGCCCCGCGTGCTCGGGCGGCCCCGTCCAGGCCATCGGAGCCACCGCTGCTGGTGAACGGTCGCGCCGCCCGGCGGTGCCGGCGGCGCCCAACGCCTACTTCGAGTACAGCTCGACGATCAGTTGCTCCTGCACGGGCACGTCGATCATGCGCCGCTCGGGCAGGCCGACGACCTCGATGCGTCGCGCGTCGGGGTCGGTCCGAAGCCAGTCGGGGACGGGGTGGCGTCCGAAGATCTCCAACGCACCGATCACCGGAGTGATGTCCTTGGAACGGTCACGGAACTCGACGACGTCGCCTGGCCTGACCCGGTAGGACGGGATGTTGACGGTGCGCCCGTTGAGAGCCACGTGGCGGTGGCGCACCACCTGGCGCGCTTCGTCGCGCGAGCGCGCGAGACCGCCGCGGAACACCACGTTGTCGAGGCGGAGTTCCAGGAGCCGCAGCAGGTTCTCCCCCGTGAGGCCCTCCATCCGGGTGGCGTCCTCGTAGTAGTTGCGGAACTGCCGTTCGAGCACGCCGTAGATGCGACGCGCCTTCTGCTTCTCGCGCAGCTGCAGCAGGTACTCGCTCTCCTTGATGCGGCCACGGCCGTGCTCGCCCGGCGGATACGGGCGGAGCTCGACCGGGCACTTCGGCGAGTCACACTTGGTGCCCTTGAGGTACAGCTTCTGCCGCTCACGGCGGCACAGCTTGCAGTCGGGGCCGGTGTATCGAGCCATGTGTCAGTCGTTCCTCGTCGTCCGCCGGGCGGTCACACGCGCCGCCGCTTCGGCGGACGGCAGCCGTTGTGCGGCACGGGCGTGATGTCT
The DNA here is from genome assembly GCA_019347675.1 of Actinomycetota bacterium. Classification (NCBI taxonomy): domain Bacteria; kingdom Bacillati; phylum Actinomycetota; species Actinomycetota bacterium. Next base: position 98,709 of record JAHWKW010000015.1, read on the forward strand.
TTGATCGACAGCACCTCGAGTCCCTGTGCCGCCAACGTCCGGATGGCGGTCTCGCGTCCGGCGCCCGGGCCCCTCACCAGGACGTCGACCTTCCGCACGCCGTGGTCGTAGGCGGCCTTGGTGGCCTGCTCGGCGGCGAGCTGCGACGCGAACGGGGTGCTCTTGCGGCTGCCTTTGAAGCCTGCGTTCCCGCCGGAGCTCCACGCGATCACGTTGCCCTGGGGATCGGTGAAGGTGATGATCGTGTTGTTGAAGCTCGACGTGATGTGGACCTGGGCGTGGGCGACGTTCTTCCGCTCGCGCTTCTTCGCGCGTCCCTTCTTGGGTGCTGCCATGATCAGTGCTCCCTCAAGTCTTGCGCTGATGCTTGCGGATGCCGCCGACAGCGCGGCGCGGACCCTTGCGGGTGCGGGCGTTGGTGTGGGTGCGCTGACCTCGAACCGGCAGACCGAGACGGTGGCGGATGCCCTGGTAGCTGCCGATCTCGATCTTGCGCTTGATGTTGTTGGCGACCTCACGCCGCAGGTCGCCCTCCACCCGAAGGTTGTTGTCGATGTACAGTCGGATGCGCTGCACCTCGTCGTCGGTCAGGTCACGGACGCGCGTGTCACCGTTGCACCCGACCGCGACGCAGATCTCCTCGGCGGTGCTCCCGCCGACGCCGTAGATGTAGGTGAGCGCCACCGTCACCCGCTTGTCGCGGGGAAGGTCGACACCGGCGATACGGGCCACGCTGTCCTCCTTCGTCTCAGCCTTGGCGTTGCTTGTGGCGCGGGTTGGTGCAGATCACCATCACGCGTCCCTTGCGGCGGATGATCTTGCAGTTGTCGCAGATCCGCTTCACGGATGGGTGAACCTTCACGGACGTGTCCTTCTCACGGCCGGCGCGCCGGCTGGCCGCTACTTGTAGCGGTAGGTGATGCGACCACGCGTGAGGTCGTAGGGGCTGAGCTCGACGACCACCCGGTCGCCGGGGAGGATCCGGATGTAGTGCATCCGCATCTTCCCCGAGATGTGGGCCAACACCTTGTGCCCGTTGTCGAGCTCGACGCGGAACATGGTATTGGGCAGCGGTTCGAGGACGGTGCCCTCAACCTGGATGGCCTCTTCCTTCTCCGCCAAAGCCGGGTTCCTCACGTCGTGCGGGTCCTGCCGCCCGACGCGGCCGCAAACACGTCGGTACGCGGTCGGGTCGGAACGAGAGTATGGCCCGGTCAGGCCGGGCCTCGGACCGAGGCTACCAGTCGGGTAGAGGCTCGTCCAACGGCCGCGCCGGCTCGTCGTCGCGCGCGGTGAGCACCCATGGTCCGTCCTCGGTGATCGCCACGGTGTGCTCCCAGTGCACGGACGGGCGGCCGTCGGCGGTGACCACCGTCCAGCCGTCTTCCAGAGTCCGGGTCCGCGCGGCGACCAGGTTGAACATCGGTTCGATCGCGAGGACCCACCCGCGCGACAGCCGCAGGCCCCGCCCGGCGCTGCCGTAGTTGGGGACGGCCGGGTCCTCGTGCAGCGACCGGCCGATGCCGTGCCCGACGTATTCACGAACTACGCCGTAGCCGTGTTCGGCGGCGTGCGACTCGATGGCCGCGCCGATGTCTCCCAGCCGCCGCCCGTGGACGGCCTGCTGCAACCCCGCCCACAGCCCCCGACGGGTGGTCGTCAGCAGATCGCGGAGTTCCGGTTTGAGGCTCTCCTGACCGCCGACCGGGATGGTGATCGCCGAATCGCCGTGGAAGCCGTCCACGATCGCACCACAGTCGATCGACAGCAGGTCTCCTTCGGCCAGCACCACCTGCTTGGACGGGATGCCGTGCACGATCTCGTGGTTGACCGACGTGCACAGCGATGCCGGGAAGCCGCGGTACCCCTTGAAGGAGGGCACCGCGCCGTGTCCGCGGATGACCTCCTCGGCGATCCGGTCGAGGTCGAGTGTGGTCATACCCGGCTCGACGGTGGCGATCAGCCGTTCCAGCGTGCGGGCAACGACCTGGCCGGCCTTGGCCATCTTGGCGATGTCGTCGGCGGACTTCCGGATGATCATTGATGGGCTTCCGGCGGGGCGACGTACTCGGCGAGGATCCCGAGCGCACGTTTGAGGACGTCCTGGACCGACCCGACCGCGTCGACGTCGCGGAGCAGTCCGCGCTGCCAGTAGAAGAACTCCAAAGGCTCGGTCTGACGGTGGTAGACGTCGAGCCGGTTGCGCACGACGTCCTCCGTATCGTCCTTGCGGTGGACCACCTCTCCGCCGCATGGACAAGCGTCGTCCTCCGGCGGCGGATCGAAGTCGACGTGGTAGTTGCGACCACAGTTGTCACACACCCGTCGGCCGGTGATGCGCTGCACCACCTGATCCTCGTCGATCGAGAACCGCAGCACGCAATCCAACGGCTGTCGCAGATCGGCTAGGAGCCCCTCGAGCGCCTGCGCCTGAGGGACGGTCCGCGGGAAACCGTCCAGCACGAACCCGTTCGCGGCGTCGTCCTCGTCGAGCCGGTCGCGGACCATGGCGACCACCACGTCGTCGGGGACGAGGTCACCGGAGCTCATGTACTCCTCGGCCTTCTGCCCCAGCTCCGTGCCGTTGCGCACGTGAGCACGGAAGATGTCACCGGTCGCGATGTGGGGGATGTCGTAGACGTCGGCGACACGCCTGGCCTGAGTGCCCTTCCCCGCCCCGGGCGGGCCGAGGAGGATGACGCGCAACGCCTCGTCTTCCGCCACCTCCTGAGTCATGCCAGGAAGCCCTCGTAGTTGCGCTGCAGCAGCTGGCTTTCGATCTGCTTCATGGTCTCGAGCGCGACCCCGACCACGATCAGCAGCGAGATCCCTCCCAGCGGGAACGATGTCACGTTGGCCAGCGCCAACGCCACGAAGGGGATCACCGCGACGGTGGTGAGGTACAGCGAACCGGGGAGCGTGATCCGGCTCAGCACCCGGTCCAGGTACTCGGCGGTGGCGCGACCCGGCCGGATGCCGGGGATGAAGCCGCCGTAGCGCTTGATGTTGTCGGCGACCTCAACCGGGTTGAACGCGATCGCCGTGTAGAAGTAGGTGAAGAACATGTTCAGCGCGGCGAACACCGCGATGTACACGAAGCTGCTCGGGTTGGCGAGGTAGCGGTCGTTGAACTCGACCATGGGCTGCCACGCCGTGATCGAGGCGGCCAGCGTCGGGAGGTACATCATCGACGACGCGAAGATGATCGGGATGACGCCTGCCTGGTTCACCTTCAGCGGGATGTAGGTGCTCTGGCCACCGTAGACCCGCCGACCGACCTGCCGCCGCGCGTACTGAACCGGGATGCGTCGCTGGCCCTGCTCCATGAACACGATCGCGATCGTGAGGAAGATGCCCAGGACCATCACCATGGTGAACACGAACCCGCCGCGGGTCGCCAGGACGTTACCGCCCTGCGCGGGCATCGCCGCGATGATCGAGATGTAGATCAACAGCGACATGCCGTTGCCGACCCCACGCTGGGTGATCAGCTCGCCGAGCCACATGATGAACGACGTGCCGGCGGTCAGCGTCAGGACGATCAGCGCGATCGTCCAGGCGTCGGCGTCCGGCAGGACGTTCTGACCGAACAGGGAGTTGGGACCCGACTGGCGGGCCAGGACGGTCAGCCCGCTCGACTGCAGCAGTGCCAGCGCCACCGTGACGTACCGGGTCCACTGCGTGATCTTGCGGCGTCCCTGCTCGCCCTCGCGCTGCCACTGCTCGAGCCGTGGGATCACCACGGCCAGCAGCTGCATGATGATGCTCGCGGTGATGTAGGGCATGATCCCCAGCGCGAACACCGCCATCTGGCCGAGTGCCCCACCGGAGAACATGTTGATCAGGGCGGTCAGGCCCGACTGGTCACCGGCGGCGGCGCGGACCAGGTCGAAATCCACACCCGGCACCGGAATCCAGGACCCCAGCCGGAAGACCCCGATGATCGCCACGGTGAACAGGATCTTGCGCCGCAGGTCCGGCGCCTTGAAGGCGTTGATGAAGGCCCTGAGCATCCGATCCGACCCGTTCGACGACCGACCGCTTCCAAGCGGCCGGGAGGAGTGGCGAGCCTACCGGCTCTCGCCGGACTCCACGGATCCCCCCGCGGCCGTGAGCTTGTCGCGAGCTGACCTCGAGACGCGATCGACACGCACGGTCAGCTGTTTGGACACTTCGCCGTGGCCAAGCACCTTGACCGGATGCTTGTTCTTGCCCACCAGTCCGCGCTCGCGGAGCGTGTCGGGGGTGACCTCGTCACCGTCCGCGAACGCAGCATCGAGCTTGGCGACGTTGACGATCGCGTACTCCACGCGGCTGCGCGGGGTGCCGAAACCGGGCAGCTTCGGCTGGCGACGCTTCAACGGCATCTGACCGCCCTCGAAGCCGACGGGGACGGTCCCGCGGGCGCCGGTGCCTTTCGTGCCCCGGCCTGCGGTCTTGCCGCCCTTGCCGCGGTCACCGCGGCCGACGCGCCGCTTGGACCGGGTCGCACCCTCGGCGGGCTTGAGGTGGTGGACCTTCATGAGCTGTCCTTGTCGTTGGCGCGGGCATCGGCCTCCACCACCTCGAACTCGACGAGGTGAGCGACCTTGCGGATCATCCCGCGGATCTCGGGACGGTCGGGGTGCACCACGGTGTGGCGGATGCGGCGCAGCCCGAGGGTACGCACGGTGTCGCGCTGATCCCTGGGCCGGCCGATCAGCGAACGGATCTGCGTGATGCGCAGCGCAGCGTTGGGCTCGGCCACGTCACGCCCCCTCGCGGAGCGTCTCGATCATCGCTTTGGGGGCGACCTCTTCCAGCGACTTGTCACGCAGCCGCGCGACCTCTTCGGGGCGCCTTTGACCTTGTAGGGCGGCGACCGTGGCGTGGATCACGTTGATCGGGTTCTGCGTGCCGAGCGACTTCGCCAGGACGTCGGAGATCCCCGCGGCCTCGACCACCGCACGGACCGGACCGCCCGCGATCACGCCGGTCCCGGGTGCCGCTGGCTTGAGCAGCACCTTCCCGGCTCCCGCGTGGCCGACCATGGGATGCACGATGGTCCGTCCGACCATCGGGACCTCGAAGAAGTTCTTCTTCGCCTCCTCCACGCCCTTCTGGATCGCCGACTGCACCTCCCGTGCTTTGCCGTGGCCAACCCCGACGGTCCCCTTGCCGTCGCCCACGACGACGAGCGCGGTGAACTGGAACCGCCGGCCTCCCTTCACCACCTTGGCCACGCGGTTGATGTCCACGACGCGTTCGTCGTACTGCTCACGGGCGTCGTCGCGGCCGCGGCCGCGACCCCTGCTGGGACGTGCCATGTCGTATCCGCTCCTCAGTCCGGCTGGCGCGCAGCCGGGCTCGTCGTCAACTAGAAGTCCAGTCCCGCCTCGCGGGCGCCATCGGCCAGCGCCTTGACCCGGCCGGCGTAGCGGAAGCCGCCACGGTCGAGCACGACCCGCGTGATCCCAGCCTGCCTGGCGCGCTCGCCGACGACCTCGCCGACACGCCGGGCCACATCGCTCTTGCTGCCAGCGTCGGCGTCGCCCGCCTGTGGTTCCAGCGACGAAGCGGCCACCAGGGTGTGGCCGCGGTCGTCGTCGATGACCTGCGCGTAGATCGCGCTGTTGCTGCGGTACACCGACAGGCGCGGCCTGTCGGCCGTGCCTCGGATCTGCTTGGCGATCCGGGCGGCCCGGCGACGCCGCCCCGCGCGCTTGACGTTGGTGTCCATCGTGGCTCCTGCTTCAGCGACCGGCGGCCTTCCCCGCCTTGCGACGGACCTGCTCGCCTTCGTACCGGATCCCCTTGCCCTTGTACGGCTCGGGTTCGCGGACGGCTCGGATGTTCGCAGCGGTCTGGCCGACCAGGACCTTGTCGATGCCGCTCACCACGACGCGGTTGGGGGCCGGGACCTGCAGCTCGATGCCGTCCGGAGCCTCCACGGTAACCGGATGGCTGAACCCCACCTGAAGCTGGACCCCGGTGCCGCTGGTTGCGGCCCGGTAGCCCACTCCCACCAGCTCCAGCGTCTTCGAGTAGCCCTCGGTCACGCCCCGGACCATGTTCGCGATCAAGGAACGGACCAGCCCGTGACGCTCTCGGCTCGCACGCTCCTCGCTGGTGCGGGCCACCATCACGGCCCCGTCGTCGCCGCGGGAGATCGTCACCCCGGACGGCATCTCGCGCACGAGCTCGCCCTTGGGACCGCGGACCGTCACGGTGAGATCGGCGATGTCGACCGTCACGCCGTCGGGGACGGGCACCGGGTACTTGCCGACACGGGACATGCTGGGACTCCTCTACCAGACGTAGGCGACGATCTCGCCGCCGCGTCCTTGCCGCCGGGCGTCACGGTCGCTCATGAGCCCTGCACTGGTGGACAGGATCACGATGCCGAGCCCGCCCAGGACCCGGGGGATCTCGTAGCGCTTGACGTACACGCGCAAGCCGGGCTTGCTGATCCGCCGCAACCCGGTCAACACCCGCTCGCGGTTGGCTCCGTACTTCATCCGCACGTGGAGGGTGGCCTGGGGCCTGGTCGGCTCGACCTCGTAGCCGGAGATGTAGCCCTCTTGTGCGAGGATCTCGGCGATCGACGCCCTCATCTTGGACGACGGCATGCTGGCCTCGTCATGGTACGCCATGGAGGCGTTCCGCAGACGCGTGAGCATGTCCGCGACCGGATCGGTCATCGTCACGGTTGCATCTCCTGAAAGTGGTCGGGAGCGCCAGCGAACCCGCCGGTCAAAGATGGCTACCAGCTGGCCTTGCGGATCCCCGGCAGCTCGCCGCGGTGTGCCATCTCACGGAAGCACACCCGGCACAGCATAAAGTGACGGAACACCGCCCGTGAGCGTCCGCATTGGGCACACCGGGTGTTCTTCTGCGTCGAGAACTTCGGTTCGCGCTTCGCCTTCGCGATCAGCGACTTCTTCGCCATGGTCGTTCCTCGTGGGTTGCTCTTCACCTGTTGGGGCCCAGCGGTTCGTACGTGGCTCAAGTGGCGGGCCGGGCGAACGGCACGCCGAGCTCCTCGAGCAGCGCTTGTCCGGCCTCGTCGGTATCCGCGGTCGTGACGAACGTGATGTCCATCCCGCGTACCGCGTCGATGTCGTCGTAGTCGATCTCCGGGAAGATCAGTTGCTCGGTCACGCCGAACGTGTAGTTACCACGGCCGTCGAACGAACGCGGGTTCAGCCCCCGGAAGTCCCGGACCCGCGGCAGCGCGATCGTCAGCAGTCTCTCGGCGAACTCCCACATCCGGTCTCCGCGCAGCGTCACCTTCACGCCGATCGCCATGCCGGCACGCAGCTTGAAGGCGGCGATGGACTTGCGCGCCCGGTTGACCTTCGGCCGCTGGCCGGTGATCGCCGACAGATCGTTGATCGCGCCCTCCAGCGCCTTGGCGTCGTTGATGGCTTCCCCGAGCCCCACGTTGACGACGATCTTCTCCAGCCTGGGCACGGCCATCACATTGGTGACGTCCAGCCGCTCCATCAGGGCGGGGATGATCTCGTCGTGGTACCGCCGCTTGAACCGCGGGACGTACCGGTCGGTGATGGTGCTCATGATCGGTCCTCGTCTTAGAAGGTTCCGCCGCAACGCCGACAGACGCGCGCCTTGCTGCGTCGCTCGCCGTCTTCGGCCAGGGCGAACCCCACGCGGGTCGCCTCCCCGCACGACGGGCACACCGGCTGGACGTTGGAGATGTGGACCGGTGCCTCCGTCTCGATGATGCCGCCTTCCTGCGCTCCGCGTGCGGTCTGCCGCAGGCGCTCGTGCTTCCTGACGAAGTTGACGCCTTCGACCAGGACCCGGCCGCGATCGTGCAGGATGCGGATCACCCGCCCCTCCTTGCCGCGGTCCTTCCCGGCGATCACCCGGACGCGGTCGTCCTTGCGCACACGCTGCATCACAGCACCTCCGGGGCGAGCGACACGATCCGCATGAACCGCTGATCCCGCAACTCCCGGCCGACCGGCCCGAAGATGCGCGTGCCGCGGGGGGTTCCGTCAGGACGGATCACGACGCAGGCGTTCTCGTCGAACCTGATGTAGGACCCGTCAGGACGACGCTTCTCCTTCTGGGTGCGCACCACGACGCACCGGACGACGTCGCCCTTGCGGACGTTGGAAGCCGGGATCGCGTCCTTGACCGTGGCGATGAACGTGTCACCGATCGACGCGTAGCGCCGGCCCGACCCTCCGAGGACGCGGATGCACAGCACCTCCCGGGCCCCGCTGTTGTCGGCCACGCGCAGGCGTGACTCTTGCTGGATCATCTCAGGGTCATTTCTGTCATCGGGTCTGCCATCGGGTCCGTCATCGGGCGGTCGACCAACGGCACCCGTCGAGCGGCTACTTCGCCCGCTCGACGATCTCCGCCAGCCTCCAACGCTTCGTCTTGCTCAGGGGCCGGGTCTCCACGATCCGGACACGGTCGCCGATCGCTGCTTCGTTGCGCTCGTCGTGGGCGTGGTGCTTCGACGAGCGCTGCATCGTTTTGCCGTACAGCGGATGGGTGGTTCGCCGGTCGACGCTGACGACGATCGTCTTGTCGGCGGCGTCGCTGACCACCAACCCCGTCCGTTCCTTGCGGCGGGCCCGGCCGGAGACGGCTGCTGTGGTGTCGCTCACGTCGGTCACCTCGGCGTTTCGGCGGCGTCCGCGGCCAGCTGGCGCTCGCGGAGCACGGTCAGGCAGCGGGCGATCTCGCGCTTGACCTCCTTGAGGCGGCGCGGGTTGTCCAGCTGACCGGTGACGTGCTGGAAACGCAGGTTGAACAGCTCGTCCTTGTGCTCGGTCAGCTGCTGTCGTAGCTCAGCCTCGGGGAGCTCGCGCAGTTCGGTGGCGTCCACGGTCAGATCTCCTCGCGCGTCACGAACTTGGTCTGGACGGGCAGCTTGTGGCTGGCGCGGCGCATGGCCTCGCGGGCAAGCTCCTCCGACACGCCCGACAGCTCGAACATCACCCGACCCGGACGGACAGCGGCGATCCAGTGATCAGGCGAGCCCTTACCGGATCCCATGCGGGTCTCGAGCGGCTTCTTGGTCACCGGACGGTCGGGGAAGATCGTGATCCGGACCTTCCCTCCGCGGCGGATCGCGCGGGTCATCGCCACACGTGCGGCCTCGATCTGGCGGGCGGTGATCCACCCGTGGGTCGTGGCCTTCAAGCCGTAGTCGCCGACGTGGACCTCGGTGTGGCCCTTCGCCAGCCCGCGTAGCGGCTTCGGGCGGTGCTGCTTGCGGTGCTTCACACGCTTGGGCGAGAGCATCAGCCACCCTCCCTTGGCGTCTTCGACGGGTCCTCGGGTTCGTCGGTGGAGCCGCGGTGCGGTTTGGTCTCGACGAACTCCGTGTCCTCCACGGACGGCTCCGGTACCGCGTCTGGCGCCACGTCGGCGACCGACATCGGCCCCGACTGCGCTGGGGCGGCGTCGGTCGTGGCTTCCTCGACGTCGTGCCTGGCGGTCTTGCCGCGCTCGTCCACGGTGACCGGGTGGGGCTCTGCGGCCTGCCCTCCGCCGCGGTGCCCGGCCGCCACGTCAGGAGCCGGGGTGGCGGTGTCCTGCTGCTCGGGCGCGGGGACCGCGGGCGTCTCCTTCGCCACGTGCTCGGCGGCTCCCTCATCGGGTGGAGAGGCCGGCGACGTGCTCTGGGCGTGCTCCCGCCGTTCGGCCTGCTCGTCGCCGAGACCGGCGGCCCGGGCGGCAGCGCGGGCGGCCTTGCGGGCGGCCTTGCGGCGGCTGGGGCGGTCTTCGGTGGGGCGTCCCTCAGCCGCCGCCTTGGCACGCTGCATGGCGCGCTGGGTCTCGATGTCCTCGGCCGACGGCAGCTGGTCGCCCTTGTAGATCCACACCTTCACGCCGATGCGCCCGTACGTGGTGCGGGCCTCGTCGAAGCCGTAATCGACCACGGCACGTAGCGTGTGCAACGGCACCCGGCCCTCGCGGTACCACTCCGACCGGCTCATCTCGGAGCCACCGAGCCGGCCCGACACCTGCACGCGGACCCCCTGGGCGCCGGCCTTCTGCGCCGACTGCACCGCGCGGCGCATCGCGCGCCGGAACGACACCCGGCCGCGGAGCTGTTCGGCGGTGTTGAAGGCCAGCACCTGCGCGTCGAGCTCCGGGTTCTTGATCTCGAGGATGTTCAGCTTGATCTGCTTGCCGGTCATCTTCTCCAGCGCGCCACGGATCGCGTCGGCCTCACTACCCCGGCGTCCGATCACGATCCCCGGCCGGGCCGCGTGGACGTTGATGTCGACCCGGTCGTCGCTCCGGACGATCTCCACCCGCGAGATCCCGGCATGCCGCACCCGTTCCTTGATGTACTCACGGATCCGGGCGTCCTCATGCAGGTAGTCCGCGTACTTCTTGTCCGCGAACCACTTGGATCTCCAGTCGGTCGTGACACCGAGCCGGAATCCGTACGGGTGTACCTTCTGTCCCACTCTCAATTCTCCTTCGTGGTCCGGGGCGCGCTCAGTCCTGTGGTGCGCCGGCAGGCCGGGCGGGCTCGCGTGTGCCCACGACGACCGTGATGTGGCTCGTCCGCTTGCGGATGCGGTAGGCGCGTCCCAGAGCCCGCGGTTGCCAGCGACGCAAGGTCGGTCCGTCGTCGGCGTAGGCGTTCATGACCCACAGCTCGTCGGGGTCGAGGCCGTCGTTGTTCTCGGCGTTGGCGATCGCGGAGTCCAGGACCTTCCGCAGGGGCCTGGCGGCGCCCTTCCCGGAGAAGTCCAGGATACGGCGTGCCTCCTCGACGTGCTCGCCCTTGACCAGGTCCGTCAGCTGCCGGACCTTGGTCGGCGAGACACGCACGTACTTCGCCGTCGCCTTGGTCTGTGCCATGGGTCGCCGTCATCCTCTCCGCCGGGCGTCGCCGGCTGTCACCGTCGACGGGTCTGTGCCGACTTCTCGCCGGCGCCCTTCCACTTGACCACGCGGGTCGGGGCGAACTCACCGAGCTTGTGCCCGACCATGTTCTCCGAGATGTAGACCGGGACGTGCTTGCGGCCGTCGTGGACCGCGATCGTGTGTCCGACCATCTCGGGGAAGATCGTCGAGCGGCGTGACCAGGTCTTGATCACGCGCTTGTCACCTCTGGCGTTCATCTCGTCCACCTTCCTCATCAGGTGGTCGTCGACGAACGGTCCCTTCTTCAGGCTGCGTGGCATGGTGTCTCGAGCCTCCTTAGCGTCGCCGGCCGCCGCGTCGGCGGATGATCTGCTTGTTGGACGCCTTGCCCTTCTTGCGGGTCCGTCGCTGGGGGTTGCCCCACGGGTCGGTCGGGTGCCGGCCGCCCGACGACTTGCCCTCGCCACCGCCCAGCGGGTGGTCCACCGGGTTCATCGCCACTCCGCGGGTCTGCGGGCGGCGGCCCTTCCAGCGCGACCGGCCGGCCTTGCCGGCGCTGACCAACTCGTGCTCCTCGTTCCCGACCGTGCCCACGGTCGCGCGGCAGCGGCTGTCCACCAGGCGGATCTCGCCCGACGGCAGCCGCAGGGCGGCGTTGCGGCCCTCCTTGGCCAACAGCTGGATCTGGGTCCCCGCCGAGCGTCCAAGCTTCGCGCCCCCGCCGGGGCGGAGCTCGACGGCGTGGACGGTGGTCCCCAGGGGGATGCTGCGCAGCGGCATCGCGTTGCCAGGTTGGACGTCGGCCCCCTCGCCCGACTCGACCCGCATCCCTGGGACCAGCCCCTTGGGCGCGAGGATGTAGCGCTTCTCGCCATCGTGATAGTGCAGCAGCGCGATCCGCGCGGACCGGTTGGGGTCGTACTCGATCGTGGCCACGGTCGCGGGGACGCCGTCCTTGTCCCGGCGGAAATCGATCAGGCGGTACTGGCGCTTGTGACGCCCGCCGCGATGGCGGCTGGTGATGCGGCCGTGGACGTTCCGCCCCGACGTCCGGGGCAGCGGACGCAGCAGGGACTTCTCCGGCTCGGTCTTGGTGATCGAGCCGAAGTCGGACACCGACATGCCGCGGCGGGCGTTGGTCGTCGGCTTGTACTTACGGTTCGGCATCATCTGCTCCTCGGTGCGCGCGCCGCGTGTGCCGGCACCCGCCTTGTTCGTCACACGCCGGCGTCGAAGATCTCGATCTCGTCACCGGGCGCAAGGGTCACGATCGCCCGCTTGACGTCGGGGCGCTTCCCCCAGGTCCATCCCCGGCGCTTGCGCTTGCCGCGCCGGTTGAGCGTGTTGACGCTGACGACCTTGACATCGAAGATCTTCTCGACGGCGACCTTGATCTCGGTCTTGTTCGCCGAGGGGTGGACGACGAAGGTGTACTTGTTGTCATCCTGCAGGCCGTAGCTCTTCTCGGAGACAACCGGCCGGATGATGACGTCACGGTGGTCCTTCACGCCGTGACCTCCTCGGCCCCGCCGGTGTCGGGTGCAGCGGACCCCGCGGACGGGGCGGTGTCGGTGCGCCGGCCCGTCCCGATCAGCGGCAGGGCGGCCTCCTCGAACACCACGACGTCGCTCTTGAGCACGTCGAAGGTGTTGAGCTGATCGACCGTGAGGACATGGACTTCTGGCAGGTTCCGGAAGGACTTGAAGGTCGGAAGGTGCAGCGTGCCCAGCACCACCAGGACCTTGCGGTCGTCGAGGCCCCAGCTGGTGAGCGCCGCGACCGCCTCTTTGGTGCGTGGCTGATCGATCGCCAGGCCACGGATCACCGTCACGTCCCCACCGTTGGCGCGGTCGGTCAGGGCCGAGCTCAACGCCACGCGCTTCATCTTCTTGTTGATGCGCTGGCTGTGGTTCTCGTCCGCCGTACGGCCGTGCGCGACGCCACCCCCGACCCACTGCGGGGAACGGATGGAGCCGTGCCGCGCCCGTCCGGTGCCCTTCTGGCGCCACGGCTTGCGGCCACCGCCACGGACCTCGCCGCGGGTCTTGGTCCTGGCCGAGTCCTGGCGAGCGTTGGCCAGCTGTGCCGTGACGACCTGGTGCATCAGCGGCACGTTGACCTGGCCGTCGAACCACTGCGCGGGGAGCTCGACTGTCCCGACCGTCTCACCCGAGAGGTCCTTGACGTCAGCCGTCAGCGACGATACGTGCGGTTGCCCGGTCATCGCCCAGCTCCCGTCCGCGCCGGCGCCTTCACCGCGTCCTGGATCAGGACGACGGACCCGTTGGCGCCGGGCACGGCTCCCTTCACCAGGAGCAGGTTGCGGGCGGGGTCGACGTCGGCCACTTCCAGGCTCTGGATCGTCACCCGCTGGTTCCCCGTCCGGCCCGCCATCCGCTGGCCAGGGAACGTGCGCGATGGGGTGGCGCAGGCTCCGATCGCGCCAGGGTGGCGGTTCTTCTTCTTGACGCCGTGGCCATCGCCCATGCCGGCGAAGTTGTGGCGCTTCATCACGCCGGCGAAGCCCTTGCCCTTGCCGTGACCGGTGACGTCGACCAGGTCACCGGCGGCGAACACGTCACAGGTGACCGTGGCGCCGAGGTCGGTGTCCGGCGCGGCGTCCAACCGGATCTCCGCGATGCTGCGTGCGCCGTCGGCCCCGGCCTTGGCCAGGTGACCGGCGAGTGGCTTGTTGACCTTCCGGCGCGTGCCGTACGCCAGCTGCAGGGCGTTGTAGCCGTCAGTCTCGACCGTCTTGACCTGCGTCACCGTGCACGGACCGGCCTGGATCACCGTCACGGGGGTCACACGGCCGTCATCGTCGAAGACCTGGGTCATCCCCAGCTTGCTGCCCAAGATCCCTCTTGATGCCATGTCTCGCCCTCTTCCTACTCTTGTCAACGTCTGCGGTACAGAGGTGGGTCACCGAGCTACAACTTGATCTCGATGTCCACACCCGTCGGAAGCGACAGGCCCATCAGCTTGTCGATCGTTTTCTGCGTCGGCATGTGGATGTCGATCAGCCGTTTGTGGGTGCGCATCTCGAAGTGCTCGCGTGAGTCCTTGTACTTGTGGGGCGACCGGATCACGCACCACACGTTGCGCTCGGTCGGCAGCGGAACCGGTCCGGTGACGTGGGCACCGGTCGCCTCCACCGTGTCGACGATCTCGCGCGCGGAGCGGTCGAGGACCTCGTGGTCGTAGGCCTTCAGCCGGATCCTGATCTTCTGCTCTGCCATCTGTCTTCTTCTCTCCTGCGGTCCGCCATTCTGCGCGGCCGCGGTCGTCACCGCCTTCTGGGTGTCGGCCTTCTGGGTGTCGCCCGTAGGGCGACTGGTCTTTGCGGAGCCCGAGGGCGCACCCAGAGGCGCTCAGGGCTTGAGCCCCCGGCGGACACCACCGCAGCTCATTTGATGATCTTGGTCACGCGGCCGGCGCCGACGGTGCGGCCACCCTCGCGGATGGCGAACCGCAGCCCCTCATCCATCGCGATCGGGTTGATCAACTCCACCGTCA